>NZ_JCACVY010000018.1:0-40627 GCF_058833935.1 Roseomonas sp. TS2
ACACGCTGAGACCGCGAGAGAGGCAAGATGCCCGACCCCACCTACGCCGCCCTGCCCCCGCTCGAGGAGCTCGAGCCCGACGCCGCCCGCCCGGCCATGCCCGGCGCCGAGGGGCTCGGCGCCATCTACGACATTCCCGTGCAGGTCTCGGCCGTGCTCGGCCGCGCCACCATGCAGGTGAGCCAGCTGCTCAAGCTCGGCCGCGGCGCGGTGGTGGAGCTGGACCGCAAGCTGGGCGAGGCGGTGGACATCTACGTCAACAACCGCCTCGTCGCGCGCGGGGAGGTGGTGATGGTGGGCGAGAACCGGCTCGGCGTCACCATGACCGAGATCGTCAAGACCGACCGGGTGACGTGACGCCATGCCGCGGGTGCTGATCGTGGGCGCGCTGGAAGGGCCGCTCGGCCAGGCGGCGCGGATGGCGCAGGCGCGCGGCGCCACGGTCGCGCAGGCCTCCGGCGTGGTTGCGGCGCTCGCCCGGCTGCGCCAGGAGGGCGCCGACGTGGTGCTGTGCGAGGTGGTGCACGATGCCGGCTGGCTGATCCGCGCCATGCTGGCCGAGCGCATCCTCTGCCCGCTCATCGCCTGCGGCCCGGAATCCGAGGCGCCCGCCGCGCTGCGCGCCATCCGCGAGGGGGCGCGGGACTTCCTGCCGCTGCCGCCGGATGCGGAGCTGATCGCCACCATGCTGCAGGCCGCCGCCGGCGAGGCGGATGAGCGGAACGCCATGGTGGCGCGCGACCCCGCCATGCTGGCCATGCTGGCGCGCGCCGACCAGGTGGCGCGGGCCGAGGCCTCGGTGCTCGTCACCGGCGAGAGCGGCACCGGCAAGGAGCTGGTGGCGCGGCGCATCCATGCGGGCTCGCGCCGCGCGGCCGGCCCCTTCGTCGCGCTCAACTGCGCCGCCCTGCCGGAGACGCTGCTGGAGAGCGAGCTGTTCGGCCACGAGAAGGGCGCCTTCACCGGCGCCGTCGCCGCGCGCAAGGGCAAGTTCGAGCAGGCCGCCGGCGGCACGCTGCTGCTCGACGAGATCGGCGAGATGGACCTGCGGCTGCAGGCCAAGCTGCTGCGCGCCATCCAGGAGCGGGAGATCGACCGGCTCGGCGGCACGCGCCCCGTGCGGGTCGATGTCCGCATCCTCGCCGCCACCAACCGCGACCTGATGGCCGAGGTGCGCGCCGGGCGCTTCCGCGAGGACCTGTACTTCCGGCTCGACGTGGTGCGGCTGCGCCTGCCGCCGCTGCGCGAGCGGCCGGGCGACATCCTGCCGCTCGCCGAGTGCTTCGCCGCCCGCTTCGCGGCGGTGAACGGGCTGCCGCCACGCCCGCTCTCCGCCGCCGCCCGCGCCGCTCTGCTGGCGCATGCCTGGCCGGGCAATGTGCGGGAGTTGGAGAACGCCCTGCACCGCGCCGTGCTGATGGCCTGCGGCACCGAGATCGGCGCCGAGGCGATCGAGCTGGGCGGCGCCACGCCGGCGCCCGCCGCGCCGCCGCCGCCCCTGCCCCAGATCACCGTCCCCGCCGCGCCCGGCCTCGCGCCGGACGCGGCGGCGGATGGCATCGCCGCGCTGGTCGGCCGCAGCATGGAGGAGGTGGAGCGCGAACTGATCCTGCGCACCCTCGCCCACTGCCTCGGCAACCGCACCCGCGCGGCGGAGGTGCTCGGCATCTCCATCCGCGCCCTGCGCAACAAGCTGCAGGACTACCGTGGCATGGGCCTGCCGGTGACGGCGGCGGCCGGCTACGCCATGGCGGCGCGGTAAGCCGCCATGGCCGCCGGCTTCACCCTTTCCGCCAGCCTCAACCGGCTGAATCCGGGCAGCGACATCGCGCTGGCCGTCGGCGTCGTCGCCCTGGTCGGCATCATGCTGGTGCCGCTGCCGGTGATGCTGCTGGATTTCAGCCTGGCCGTTTCCGTCACCGCCTCCGTGCTGGTGCTGGTGGTGGCGCTGATGCTGCGCCGGCCGCTGGATTTCACCAGCTTCCCCACCATCCTGCTGCTCACCACCCTGCTGCGGCTGGCGCTGAACATCGCCACCACCCGCATGGTGCTGACGCACGGGCATGAGGGGCCGCAATCGGCGGGCGGCGTCATCGCCGCCTTCGGCAGCTTCCTGATGGGCGGCGACGTGCTGATCGGCTTCGTCGTCTTCGCCATCCTGCTTGTCGTCAACTTCATGGTGGTCACCAAGGGCTCGGGGCGCATCGCCGAGGTCTCGGCGCGCTTCAGCCTGGACGCCATGCCGGGCAAGCAGATGGCGATCGACGCCGACCTCTCCGCCGGCACCATCGACGAGACCCAGGCGCGGCTGCGCCGCCGCGAGCTGGAGGAGGAGAGCGCCTTCTTCGGCGCCATGGACGGCGCGGCGAAGTTCGTGCGCGGCGATGCCGTGGCCGGCCTCATCGTCACCTTCGTCAACCTGCTGGGCGGGCTCGCCATCGGCGTCGGCCGCCATGGCATGGGCTTCGGCGACGCGGCGGAGACCTTCTTCACCCTCACCGTGGGCGACGGGCTGGTCTCGCAGATCCCCTCGCTGCTCACCTCGGTCGCCGCCGGCATCGTCGTCACCAAGGGCGCCTCGGAGGGGCGGGCGGACCAGCTCATCGCCGGGCAGCTCGGCAGCGGCGCCAAGCCGCTCGGCATCGCCGCCGGTGCGGCGGGCGTGATGGCGCTGCTGCCGGGCATGCCGGCGCTGCCCTTCCTGGCGCTGGCCGGCGCGGCCGGCGCCGCCGCCTGGTCGCGCCGCCAGGCGGAGCGCGCCGCCGCCGCCGCGCCGCCGCCCGAGGCCGCCACGCCCGATGGCGCCGCCGCCGCCGACGCGCCCGTGGCCGAGGCGCTGCGGCTCGATGCCCTGAAGCTCGAGATCGGCTACGGCCTGCTGTCCCTCGCCTCGGGCGACGCGCCGCGGCTGACAGAGCAGATCCGGGCGCTCCGCCGCAGCATCGCGCAGGAGATGGGCTTCGTGCTGCCGAGCGTGCGGGTGCAGGACAACATGCAGCTCGGCGCCAACACCTACGTCATGCGCGTGAAGGATGTGGAGGCGGCGCGCGGCGAGCTGCGCCCGCCCCTGGTGCTGGCGATCGACCCGGGCGAGGCGCTGCGCGACCTGCCGGGCGAGCGCTGCGCGGAGCCGGCCTTCGGCCTGCCGGCGCTGTGGATCGAGGAGAGCCGGCGCGACCTCGCCCTGGCGCGCGGCGCCACGGTGGTGGACGCCGCCGGCGTGCTGGCCACCCACCTGACCGAGGTGGTGCGCGAGAACATGGCCGAGCTGCTCTCCCATTCCGAGACCCGCCGCCTGCTGGACGGCCTGCCCGAGGAGCAGCGCCGGCTGGTGGGCGACCTGATCCCGGCCCAGGCCAGCATCGGCACCGTGCAGCGCGTGCTGCAATCCCTGCTCGCCGAGCGCGTCTCGATCCGCGACCTGCCGACCATCCTGGAGGGCATCCAGGAGGCCACCTCGGGCGGCGGGCGGAGCATCCCCGGCATCACCGCCATCGTCCGCGCCCGGCTGGCGCGGCAGATCACCGACGCGCTGCGCGGCCCGCGCGGCGACGTGCCGCTGCTCACCCTCGGCGCCTCCTGGGAGGCCGCCTTCGCCGAGGCGCTGGTCGGCCCCGCCGAGGACCGCCAGCTCGCCATGCCGCCCGCGCAGCTCTCCGACTTCATCCAGCGGCTGCGCCAGGCGCTGGACCAGGCGGCGGCGGGCGGCGAGATGCCGGCGCTGGTCTGTTCCGGCGCGCTGCGGCCGCATCTGCGCGCGGTGGTGGAGCGCTTCCGCCCCGCCACGCCGGTGCTGGCCCAGGCCGAGATCCACCCCCGCGCGCGCATCCGCGTGCTCGGCAGCGTCTGAGGCGCGGCGGCATGCGCATCCGCGTCGTCCGCGCCCGCAGCATGGCCGATGCCATGCGCCTGCTCGCCGCCGAGCTGGGGCCGGAGGCGGTGCTGCTCGCTTCCCGCCGCGTCGGCGAGGGCTATGAGGTCACCGGCGGGGTGGAGCCGGAGCCGCCCGACGGGCCGCCCGAGGAACCGCTGCCCAAGGAATTCCTGGAGGAGCCGCTGATGCCCGCCTTTTCCCCCGCGCAGGCGCCGCTCCCGGAAAGCTTCGCCCTGCCGCTGCCCGCCCTTTCCACGGCTGGCCCCCCCCTGCCGGGCGGGGCGGCGGAGGAGGCTGCGGCCGCGCTGGCCTTCCATGGCGTGCCCGGGGCGCTGCGCGAACGGCTGCTGTCGGGCCCGCTGGAGGCCATGCTGGCCGCCACGCTGCGCTTCGGCCGGCTGCCGCCGCCGGAGGAGCGCCCGCTGCTGCTGGCCGGCCCCCCCGGCGCCGGCAAGACGCTGACCACGGTGAAGCTGGCGGCGCGCCAGGTGCTCTCCGGCGCCACGCCGCCGCTGATCGTCGACACCGACCAGCAGCGCCCCGGCGCGGCGGCGCAGCTCGTCGGCGTCGCCGCCCTGCTGCGCGCGCCGCTCAGCCACGCCGCCAGCCCGGCCGCCGCGCTGCAGGCCGTGGCGCTGCGCCCGCCCGGCGGCGTGCTGATCGACACCCCCGGCACGGACCCGTTCGACCCCGAGCAGGCGCGCGCCCTGCTGGCGCTGATCCAGGCCACCCGCGCCCATGTCGCGCTGGTGCTGCCCGCCGGGCTGGACAGCGCCGAGGCGGCCGACCTGGCCCGCGCCTTCCGCGCCCTCGGCGCCACCCACATGATCCCGACGCGGCTGGACGCCACGCGGCGGATGGGGGGGCTGCTCTCCGCCGCCGCCGCCGCCAGCCTGGTCATCGCCGAGGCCGGCGCCGGCAACCGCCTGGCCGACGGGCTGCTGCCGCTCTCGCCCGCCTGGATGGCGGAGCGCCTGCGCCGCCGCACCCATGCCGGCCCGCCCGGCTCCACGGCCGCCCATCAGCCCGCCGCGACGGCGGCGCGCAACGCCCTGTTCCGTGCCCCTGCCACGCTTCCGGCCGGAGACTTCGCATGATGATCGAACCCCGCGCGGCCTTCTCCCCGGAGCCGCCGCTGCCCGAACCGCTGTTGCCCGAGCCGCTGTTGCCGGAGCCCTTGCTGCCGCCGGGCCGCATCGTCGCCGTCGCCTCCGGCAAGGGCGGCGTGGGCAAGACCTGGCTTTCCATCACCCTGGCCCAGGCGCTGGCCCGGCGCGGCCTGCAGGTTCTGCTGGTGGACGCCGATCTCGGCCTCGCCAATGTCGATGTGCAGCTCGGCCTGCAGCCGGAGCGGGACCTGCACGGGCTGCTGACCGGCCGGCTCAGCCTGCGCCAGGCGGTGCTGCGCCACCCGGCAGGCGGCTTCGACGTGCTGGCCGGCCGCTCCGGCAGCGGCGCGCTGGCGGCGATGGAGGCTGCGACGGTGGAGCGCGTCGCCGCCCTGCTGCGCGACGGCGCCACCTTCTGGGACGTGGTGCTGCTCGACCTCGGCGCGGGGCTTGCGCCGCCGACGCGCCGCCTCGCCGCCAGCGCGGACCTGCTGCTGGTGGTGGCCACCGACGAGCCAACCAGCCTGACCGACGCCTATGCCGTGCTGAAGCTGCACGGCCAGGACCGGCCTGGTGCCGAGGCGCGCATCGTGGTGAACCAGGCGATGGACGCGGCGCGCGGCCGCCGCACCGCCGCCACCCTGCAGCGCGCCTGCGTCACCTTCCTGCGCCGGCAGGTGCCGCTGGCCGGCGTGGTGCGGCGCGACGAGAAGGTGCGCGATGCCATCCGCCGGCAGACCCCGCTGCTGACACGCCACCCCGGCAGCGCCGCGGCGGCCGATGTGGAGGCTCTGGCCGGCGGGCTCGGCCTGCGTGCCGCCTTCGCCGCGGTGCGGTGAAGGGTTTACAAAATCTCTCCTCGCAAGGGGGCTTGCCGGATCGGCCGGACGACCATCCGGCCGGCAGGGAAACAGGCTGTTAAGACCTGAGGAGAAGATAGGCAGTCTTCTTGCTCCAGGACCCTGCCCCGATGCGCCTTCTGAAGAATTTGTCTGTGGGGATGAAGCTGGGCCTCTCGGTCACGCTCACCCTGATCCTGCTGACGGTGCTGGTGGTGCGCACCAATCTCGGCCTGTCGGAGATCGACGAGCGGGTGAGCGACCTGCACACGGCCTCCACGGCGGACACCACCCTGCGCAGCGCCCTCGCCGAGGCGGCGCGCGCGGCGCTCGCCAACAGCACGGCGGAGAACGCGCAGTCGGCCGCCGCGCTCGACACCGCCTGGGCCAGCAACCAGGCTGCCCTCGAGGGGCTGCGCGGCCGGGTGCAGGAGAGCCTGGCGATGCTCTCCGGCGAGGACCGCGCCCAGGCCGAGGCCGTGCTGCCGCGCATCGATGCCTATGCCAAGGCCCTGGAGGCGGTGATCCAGCAGCGCCGCATGCTGCTGCAGCGGCGCGACGAGGTGCTGTTCCCCGCGATGGGCGAGTACGACCAGCGCTTCGAGGCGGTGCAGGCCAGCCTGCAGTTCGACCTGACCGAACCGGGCCGGGTGGACGAGATGCGCCAGCGGCTGATGTCCTACCACGCCGCCGTGGGCGAGATGCGCGCCAGCATCCAGCGCTTCCTGAGCACGGAGGATGAGGACCAGTCCCGCCGGCTGCGCCGCGCCATCGCGCAGCAGCGCGTGCACCTGCGCGGCTTCCAGTCCGGGCCGTTCAACGATTCCCTGCGCCAGAGCGTCGAGGTGCTGGGCCGCGCCAGCACCACTCTGGCCAGCGCGTCGGATGAGTCGGTGAATGCGCTCGACGCCATCCGCACGCTGCGCGAGCAGCAGGTGCGGCCGGCGATGGCGCAGCTGGAGGAGGCGCTGGACGGCGTCAAGGACCGGCTGGCGCTGCGCGCGCAATCCTCCATCGCCGCCGCCGAGGCGGCGATGGAGACGGTGCGGCAGAACACGCTGATCGCCGGCGTGCTGGTCGGGCTGGTGGCGGTGCTGGCCGGCTGGGGCACCACCCGCGCCATCTCCGCCCCGCTCCGCCGCCTCTCCGGCATCCTCGCCCGCATCGCCGGCGGCGACGCCAAGGTGGAGGTGACCGACCGTGACCGGCGTGACGAGATCGGCGCCATCGCCGGCGCCGTCGAGGCGCTGCGCGGCACGGTGGCCGAGGCCTTCGCGCAGCGCCAGATGCTGGAGCAGATGCCGACGGGCGTGGTGATGGCGGACCCGGAGGACGGCTTCCGCATCACCTACCTCAACGCCCGCATGCGCGAGATCCTGACCGAGCGCATCCCGCAGATCCTGCCCTGCCCGGTGGAGGAGGTGGTGGGCCGCAGCATCGACATCTTCCACCGCCAGCCCGGCGCCATCCAGGAGATCCTGGCCGATGGCTCGCGCCTGCCCTACCGCACCCGCATCCGCGTGGGCGCGGAGGTGATGGACCTCAACGTCTCCGCCATCCGCGACAATGCCGGCGGCTATGTCGGCCCGATGATGGTCTGGACAGTGGTCACGGAGCAGGCGCGCCTCGCCAACACCTTCGAGGGCGAGGTGGGCGGCGTGGTCGAGACCGTGGTGGCCCGCAGCGGCGACATGGAGACGGCGGCCCGCCATCTCTCCGCCAGCGCCGAGCAGTCCGACCAGCAGGCCGGGCTGGTGGCCGACGCCGCCGGCCGCGCCAATGCCGATGTGCAGGCGGTCGCCGCCGCCTCCGAGGAGATGGCGGCCTCCATCGTCGAGATCACCCGCCGCGTCTCCGAGGCCGCCTCGGTGACGCGCCAGGCGGTGGCTGAGGCGCGCGCGACCGACGAGACCATGCGCAGCCTGGCCGAGAGCGCGGCGCGCATCGGCGATGTGGTGAAGCTGATCGGCAACATCGCCGGGCAGACCAACCTGCTGGCCCTGAACGCCACGATCGAGGCCGCCCGCGCCGGCGAGGCGGGCAAGGGCTTCGCCGTGGTGGCCTCCGAAGTGAAGAACCTGGCCGGACAGACCGCCCGCGCGACGGAGGAGATCGGCAGCCAGATCGCCGAGATCCAGGCGGTGACGACGCGCGCGGTGGAGGCCATCCGCGGCATCGGCAACACGGTGGAGCGGACCAACGAGATCTCCACCGCCATCGCCGCCGCCGTCGAGGAGCAGGGGGCGGCGACGCAGGAGATCGCCCGCAGCGCCGCGCAGGTGGCCGAGGCCACCGGCACGGTGACGCAGCGCATCGCCAGCGTGCGGCAGGTGGCGCAGGAGACGCGCCAGGCGGCGACGGGGATGCTGGGCGCCACGGAGGAGCTGGCCAGCCAGGCCGGGCAGCTCCGCACCCGCTCCAGCGAGTTCCTGGTGGCGATCCGCGCCTGAGGCGCGGGATCCTGGAAAGGCCGGCGGGCACGGTGCCCGCCGGTGCGGAAGCCTCTTGTCTCCGCCGCCTCGGTCGTGACAATTCCGCAAGGCCCGGAGGATGCGGGCCATGAGGAAACGCCCGATGTTCACCCGCCGCGATCTCGGCAGGGCCGCCCTGGCCCTGCCCGCCCTCTCCCTCGCCCTCCCGCGCACGGGCTCTGCCCAAGGTGCTGCCCAGGGCGCCGCCGGCTTTCCCGCCCACACGGTGACGATGGTGGTGCCATGGGCCGCCGGCGGCTCCACCGACGCGGTGGCCCGCATCCTGGCGGCACGCCTCTCGCAGGACACCGGCAAGAGCTTCGTCATCGACAACCGCGCGGGGGCGAACGGCACGATCGGCTTCGCCTCCGTCGCGCGGGCGCGGCCGGACGGCCACACGCTGCTGGTCGGCACCGTCAGCACCTATGCCATGGCGCCGCACCTCTACAACCTGCCCTATGACAACGCGCAGGCCTTCACCGGTGTCGGCCTCATCGCCGCGCAGCCGATGATCCTGGTGGTGCCGAAGGCCTCGCCCGCCCGCAGCCTGGCCGAGTTCGTCGCCCTGGCGAAGCAGCCCGGCCACACCATGACCTTCGCCAATTCCGGCACCGGCAGCTCCACCCATCTGGCGACCGAGCTGTTCCTGCAGGCCGCCGGGCTGCGGCTCGGCGATGTCGGCTACCGCTCCGGCGCGCAGGCGGTGCAGGGCACGATGCAGGGGGAGGTCTCCATGGTCATCCAGGCCGCCTCGGGCCTGCTGCCGCTGATCCAGGCGGGGGAGCTGCGGCCTCTCGCCATCTCCTCACGCGAGCGCAGCGCCGTGGCGCCGGAGATCCCGACCTTCCGCGAGCAGGGCTTCCCCGAATACGAGGCGGAGGAGCACATCGCCCTGCTCGCCCCGGCCGGCACCCCGGCCGAGATCGTCACCCGTATGCACGCGCTGACCCGCGCCGCCATGACGGCGCCCGAGACGCGCGAGCGGCTCGCCGCCCTGGCGGTGACGCCCGAGACCCAGACGCCCGCCGAATGGCCGGCCTACCACACGGCCGAGAACGCCAAGTGGCGCGCGGTGATCCGGAGCCGCAACATCACCGTGCAATGAGGTCGTGGCCGCCACGCCCGATGGCGCGGCGGCCGCCCGCTCAGGCCTCGTCCTCGACGGTGTTGACGAGGATGCCGATGCCCTCGATCTCGATCTCCATCGTGTCGCCGCCCTTCATGAAGACCGGCGGCTTGCGGGCATAGCCGACGCCGCTCGGCGTGCCCGTGGCGATGACGTCGCCCGGCTCCAGCGTCATCGCCTCGGAGAGGATGGCGAGGATGCGCGGGACGGAGAAGATCATGTCGGAGGTGTTGCTGTCCTGCATCGTCTCGCCGTTGAGGCGGGCGGTGATGCGCAGCGCGTTGGGCCCCTGCGGCAGCTCGTCGGGCGTGACGATCTCGGGGCCGAGGCCGCCGGTGCGGTCGAAGTTCTTGCCCATGCCCCACTGGGTGGATTTGCGCTGGTAGTCGCGCACCGAGCCCTCGTTCATGCAGGTGTAGCCGGCGACGCAGGAGAGCGCCTCGGCCTCTCTGAGGTGCCGCGCGCGCTTGCCGATGACGATGGCCAGCTCCGCCTCGTAGTCGAACTTGTCGGAAGCCTTCGGCCGCAGCAGCGCCTGGCCATGCGCGGCGAGCGAGGTGGGGCCGCGGAAGAACACCGCCGGATAGTCGGGGATCGGGTTGTTCCCCTCCTTGGCGTGCAGCGCGTAGTTCAGCCCGATGCAGACGACCTTGCCGGGGCGCGGGATGACGGGCAGCAGGGTCAGCCCGGCGAGCGGCCGGCGCGGCGCATCGGCGAGGCGCGCGGCCAGGGCGGGGGCGCCCTCCGGCAGCCCGAGCGCGGCCAGGGCCAGGGCAGGGTCCTGCGGCAGGCCCGGCACCACGTCGGCGAGGAGAACGACCTCCGTGCCCAGCCGGGCACCGAGGGCCGCACGTCCCTCGTGCTGGAATGCGATCAGGCGCATGGGGAAGTTCCTTCCGGGGTTTCCGGGAGTCTTGTCGAAAATCCGCTGCCGTCAATCCGCATTTTCGGCAATCCTTGCATTGCTCCCCAGGAATGACGATCATGCGGCGCCCATGCCACCTTCCGACACCCCGCCTGACCTGCCGGACACCACGCTGGCGCGTGCCATGTACCGCCGCCTGCGCGCCGATATCCTCTCCGGCGCCCTGCCGCCCGGCGGCCGCCTGACACTGCGCGCGCTGGCGGAACGCTACGGCGCCGGTGCCTCGCCGATGCGGGAGGCGCTCTCGCGGCTGGCGGCGGAAGGGCTGGCGGAGCAGGCGGAGCATCGTGGCTTCCGCGTTGCGGCGGCGCCGCCGGGTGCCCTTGCCGGGCTGATCCGCAGCCGCGTGCTGGCCGAGTGCGCGGCGCTGCGCGAATCCCTGCGCTGCGGCGATGCCGCGTGGGAGGAGGCGGTGCTGCTGTCCGGGCACCGGCTGCAACGCCTGGCGCGCTCGCTCGACCCGCAGCGGCTCGTCGCCAATCCGGAGTGGGAGGAATGCCACCGCCATTTCCACCGGGCGCTGCTGGCAGCCTGCGGCGCGCCGGAGCTCCTGGCCTTCTGCGAGAAGCTGCGCGAGGAGGCGCAGCGCTACCGGGCGATCTCCAGCCTCCGCGCCTATCCGGGCCGGGACGTGGCCGCCGAGCACGCCGCCATCGCCCGCGCGGTGCTGGCGCGCGACGCCGAGGAGGCCACCGCCCTGCTGGCCCGGCACTACGAGCAGACCGGGGCCTATGTCGGCGCCGGGCTGGAGGGCGGCGCGGCATGATCGACTTCCGCCCCGCCCCGGCCCGGCTGCCGCCGGAGGAGCGCATCTATGCCGTGGGCGACATCCATGGCTGCGCGGCCCGGCTGCGGCGGCTGCACGCGCTGGTGGCGGACGACCTCGCCGCCCGCCCCGTCGCGCGGCCGACGCTGCTGCATCTCGGCGATTATGTGGACAAGGGCGAGGACAGCGCCGGCGTGCTGGACTGGCTCAGCGCCCCCCCGGCCCTGCCGGCGCGGCGCATCGACCTGGGCGGCAACCACGAGGCAACAATGCTGGCGGCGCTGGAGGGCGCGCCGGGCGACGTGGCGGACTGGCTGTGGTGCGGCGGCCGCCCCACCCTGCAAAGCTACGGCCTGCCGGCCGAGGCCGCGCCCGCGCTGTGGCGCGAGGCGATTCCGGCCGCGCATCTGGCGTGGATGCGGCGCCTCGGGCGCTGGCACCGGGCGGGGGGGTATCTGTTCGTGCATGCCGGCATCCGGCCCGGCCTGCCGCTGGAGGCGCAGTCGGCGGAGGACCTGATCCGCATCCGGCAGCCCTTCCTCTCCAGCGAGGCGGTGCACGGTGTCGTGGTGGTGCATGGCCACACCGCGCGGGCGGAGCCCGAGATCCGCCACAACCGCATCAATCTCGACACCGCCGCCTGGTCCGGCGGACCCCTCACCTGCGCCGTGCTGGAGGAGGACCGGCTGGGCTTCCTCCAGGCCTGAGGCGCGGCGGCAGGCTCAGGCGGGTGGCCCCTCCGGCCGCGCCGCCTCCGGGTGTTCCGCGGTCTCGTCCGGCGCGGCGGCGCGCGGCACGCCGGGGTTGTTCTCCAGCCGGTCGCGGTGCAGCGCGGTGCGCGCCACCAGCATCAGCGTCACCGGCGTGGTCAGCACCACCAGCGCGCCCACCAGCACCTCGTGGATCACCAGCCGCGACTGCAGCGCGGTGAACACCACCATGGAGGCCAGCAGCACGCAGCTGATGCCCATGGAGGTGGCGATGGTGGGCGCGTGCAGCCGGTCGTAGAAGGTGCGCAGCCGCAGCAGGCCGAAGGAGCCGGCCAGCGACAGGAAGGCCCCCGCCAGCACCAGCGCCGAGGCCAGCAGCGCCACCGGCGCGGGAAGCTCCGCCAGATGGTTCATTCGATCACCTCGCCGCGCATCAGGAACTTGGCCAGCGCCGCGGTGCTGACGAAGCCCAGCAGCGCCACCACCAGCGCCGCCTCGAAATAGAGGTCGGTGCCGGTGCGGATGCCGAAGGTCAGCAGCAGCAGCATGCCGTTGATGTAGAGGATGTCGAGCCCCACCACGCGGTCCTGCGCGCGCGGGCCGTGCAGCACGCGCCAGGCGGTGCAGCCGAAGGCCAGGCCCAGCATGATCTGCGCGGCGAACAGCGACCAGCTCAGCACCACAAGGCTCATCGGAAGATCTCCAGCAGCGGCGCCTCGTAGCGCTCCTTGACGATATGCATCCACTCCGCCTCGTCGATCAGGTCGAGGACGTGCAGCAGCAGCCAGCCCTCCTCCGGGTCGAATTCCAGCCAGGCGGTGCCGGGCGTGGCGGTGAGGATACAGGCCAGCGCGGCGAGCGCGTGCGGCTCCCGCAGCGACAGTCGGATGTGCATGAAGCCGGCGCGCCGCGCCGGCCTGCGGCTCAGCACGATCCGCGCCACGGCGATGTTGGAGCGGATGATGTCGACGAAGACCCGCCCCAGCAGCCGCAGGATCAGCCCGGGGCGGCGGATGCGCACCCGGGGCGGGTCCAGCAGGGCCAGCGCCCAGCCACCCAGCACGGCGATGATGGCGCCCACCACCACCGGCCCCGGCGCCACGCTGCGGCTGGCCAGCAGCCAGAAGACGAACAGCCCGGCCGAGACGACCGGGTGCGGCAGCAGCCACCTCATGGCCGGGCCTCCGTCGTGCCATCCACCGGCACCACGCTGCCCATGTAGCTCGGCGCCGTGTGCAGCGCGCTGGCGGTGGCCTGCATGTAGCGCAGCACCGGCCCCGCCCCCGCCGTCATGCCGATGCACAGGCCGAGCAGCAGCAGGATGGGGGCGATCTCCACCACGCCGACGCGCGGCACGGCGCGGTCGGTGGCCGCCCACAGGCTGCGGATGCCGGCACGCGTCATCGCCAGCACCGTGGCGAGGCCGGAGAGGATCAGCGCCGCCAGCAGCGCCCAGCCATCGGGCGGCACCGCCGCCGCGCCCTGCCCCAGCCCCTGCGGGTTGAGGATGCCGTCCAGCATGGCGAACTTGGCGATGAAGCCGGAGAGCGGCGGCAGCCCCGCCAGCACCAGGGCGCAGCAGAGGAAGCAGCCGCCGAGCACCGCCATGGTGGCGGGGATGGGCGTGCCCACCTCGACCTCCTCCTCATCCTCCTCGGTCTTGCCGCCATAGGCTTCCTGGGTCACCGCCAGCACGTCGGCGCCCACCTCGCGGCCGCGTTCCAGCAGCTCGACCAGCAGGAAGAAGGCGCCGATCGCCAGCGCCGAGCTGGCCAGGTAGAACAGCGCGCCGCTGGTGACGGCCTCCTGCCCCGCCCCCAGCGCCGCCAGGGAGGTGCCGGAGGAGATCAGCACGCTGGCACCGGCCAGGCGCGAGAGGTCCTGCGTGGCCAGCACGCTGATGGCGCCGAAGGCGATGGTGGCCAGCCCGCCGAGGAACAGCCAGGTGCTGCCGAAGCCGGCCGACGCCCCCGCCTCGGCGCCGAACAGCAGCAGCGAGAGGCGCAGCACGGCGTAGAAGCCCACCTTGCTCATCATCGAGAAGATGGCGGCGGCGGGCGGGCTCGCCGCCGAATAGGTGGGGGCGAGCCAGAAGCCCATCGGCCACATCGCCGCCTTGGCCAGGAAGGCCATGGCCAGGATGGCGGCGCCCGCCTCCAGCAGCGGCCGGTCCTCCGCCGGCAGGGCGGGGATGCGGGCGGCGAGGTCGGCCATGTTGAGCGTGCCCGCCACCCCGTAGATCATGCTGACGCCGATCAGGAACAGCAGCGAGGCCGCAAGATTGATGGCGATGTAGTGCAGCCCCGCCTTCACCCGCGCAACGCCCGAGCCGTGCAGCGCCAGGCCGTAGGAGGCGGCCAGCAGCACCTCGAAGAAGACGAAGAGGTTGAACAGGTCGCCGGTGAGGAAGGCGCCGTTCAGCCCCATCAGCTGGAACTGGAACAGGGCGTGGAAATGCGCGCCCATGCGCTGCCACCGCACCAGGGAAAAGAGCAGCGCGGCGAGGCCGAGCACGGCGGAGAGCAGCAGCAGCATGGCCGCCAGCCGGTCCACCACCAGCACGATGCCGAACTGCGCCGGCCAGTTGCCGAGGCGGTAGACGAAGACCGGCGCCGCATCGCCCGCATCGGCCAGGAAGGCCAGGGCGATGGCGATGCCGAGCAGGCCGAGCGCCGAGGCGACGCCCAGCGCCGCGCGCAGCCGGCCGCGCTGGTCGTCCATCGGGATCATGATGGCGCCGGCCAGCAGCGGCAGCAGGATCGGCGCGATGGCGAGGTGTTGCATCCAGCCGCTCAACGGTCCTGCCTCCGCCCGTCCACATGGTCGCCGCCGGTCAGGCCGCGCGCGGCCAGCATCACCACCAGGAACAGCGCCGTGGTGGCGAAGCCGATGACGATGGCGGTGAGCACCAGCGCCTGCGGCAGCGGGTCGGCATACTGCGCCGGGTCGCCGGCGGTGCCGGGCTCCAGCACGGGCGGCCGCCCCACGGGGAAGCGGCCCATGCTGAAGATGAACAGGTTGACCGCGTAGGAGAGCAGCGAAAGCCCGATGATGAGCTGGAAGGTGCGCGGCCGCATCAGCAGCCACACGCCCGAGCCGCCCAGCACGCCGATGCTCAGGGCCAGGATGAGTTCCATCAGCGCTCCTCCTGCGGGGCCGGCGGGGGCGTCGGCGCGGCGCGCTGGCTGCGCACCGACTGGTGGGCGATGGCGATCAGCATCAGCACCGTGGCGCCGAACACCAGGGCGAAGACGCCGATGTCGAAGATCAGCGCGCTGGCCACCGGCAGCTTGCCGAGCCAGCCGAGATCGGCATAGGCGAAGTAGGAGGTCAGGAAGGGCTGCCCGAAGGCCATGGCGGCAAGCCCCGTGCCGCCGGCCAGCAGCAGCCCCGCCGACATCCAGCGCAGCGGATGGACGCGCAGGTGGTCCTCCACCCAGCGCGTGCCGCCGGCCATGTATTGCAGCAGGATGGCGATGGCCAGCATCAGCCCGCCGGCGAAGCCGCCGCCCGGCAGGTCGTGCCCGCGCAGCAGCAGGTAGACCGCCACCACGCCGATCAGCGGGAAGAGCAGCTTCATGGTGACGGCGGGCACCATCATCCAGTTCCGCACGTCGCCCTGCTGCTGGTCCGGCACGCCGATGCTCTCCGGCGCCGGGCGGAAGCGGCGCAGCAGCGCGAAGACGGTGAGCGCCACGATGCAGAGCACCGTGATCTCGCCGAAGGTGTCGAAGCCGCGGAAATCCACCAGGATGACGTTGACCACGTTGGTGCCGCCGCCCTCGCTGTAGGCGCGCTCCAGGAAGAAGCGGGAGATGCCCTCGGGCGAGACGCGGGTCATGGTGGCGTAGGAGATGGCGGTCAGGCCCAGGCCCGCTCCCAGCGCGATGGCAAAGTCGCGGTAGCGCCGCAGCCGCGACAGCAGCCGGCCGGAGCCGGCGAGCTCGAGGCGCTTGGGCATCCAGCGCAGGCCGAGCAGCAGCAGCACCGTCGTCACCACCTCGACCAGCAGCTGGGTCACCGCGAGGTCGGGCGCCGAGAACCAGACGAAGGTGATGCAGACCGCGAGCCCGGCGCCGCCCAGCAGCACCAGCGCCGCCAGCCGGTGGTACTTGGCCTGGTAGGCGGCCGCCAGGGCGCAGAGGCTGCCCGCCAGCCAGACCAGCCCGATCACCGGATCGGCCGGGCTCAGCTGCAGCACGCCGAGGCCGAAATCATGCGGCGCCAGCGCCAGTACCGCGGCCAGGATGGTGACACAGACCATCAGCCGCAGCTGGGTCTGCAGCCGGCTGGTGCCGAGCAGCCGCTCCAGCGTGCGGGCGAAGCGCCAGGAGAGGAAGACCATCACCCGGTCGAACAGGCGCCTTCCGTCCAGGCGGCGCAGCAGCGGCGTGCCGTCGATGCCGGCGTTCAGGTGGCGTTGCAGCAGGCGGTAGAGCAGCGCGCCGCCGGCCAGGGCGATGAGGCTCATCACCAGCGGCAGGTTGAAGCCGTGCCAGACCGCCAGGCTGTAATAGGGCGTGGCCTCCCCCAGCACCGAGCGCACCGCGACATCGAGGAACGGCCCGATGGTGGCGGCGGGCAGGATGCCCACCACCATGCAGCCGAACACCAGCACCTCCACCGGCAGGCGCATCCATTGTGGCGGCTCGTGCGGGGTGTGCGGCATGTCGCCGGTGGTGGGGCCGAAGAAGGCGCCGTGGATGAAACGCAGCGAGTAGGCCACCGCGAAGATGCTGGCGAGCGCCGCGCCCAGCGGCAGCAGGCTGTGCAGGATGGTGGGCGCGGTGGAGGCCGACAGCGTCTCGGTGATGAACATCTCCTTGGAGATGAAGCCGTTCAGCAGCGGCACGCCCGCCATGGCGGCGGCGGCCACCATCGCCAGCCGCGCCGTGAAGGGCATGGTGGCGTTGAGGCCCGAGAGCCTGCGGATGTCGCGCGTGCCGGTCTCGTGGTCGATGATGCCGGCGGCCATGAACAGCGAGGCCTTGAAGGTGGCGTGGTTCATGGTGTGGAAGATCGCCGCCACCATGGCCAGCGGGCTGTTGAGGCTGAGCAGCACCGTGATCAGCCCGAGATGGCTGATGGTGGAATAGGCCAGCAGCCCCTTCATGTCGTGCTGGAAGATGGCGACATAGGCGCCGAGCAGCAGCGTGATCATGCCCGCGCTGCCGAGGATCCAGAACCAGGCGTCGGTGCCGGCCATCACCGGCCAGAGCCGCGCCATCAGGAAGATGCCGGCCTTCACCAGCGTCGCCGAGTGCAGGTAGGCCGAGACGGGGGTGGGCGCCGCCATGGCGTGCGGCAGCCAGAAGTGGAAGGGGAACTGCGCGCTCTTGGTGAGGGCGCCCAGCAGGACCAGGACCAGCGCCGGCAGGTAGAGCGGGTGGGCGCGGATGACATCGCCCGAGGCCAGCACCCGGTCCAGGTCGTAGCTGCCGACGATGTGGCCGAGCAGCAGCACGCCCGCCAGCAGCGCCAGCCCGCCGCTGGCGGTGACGGTGAGCGCCATGCGCGCCCCGTCCCGCGCCTGGGCGGAGTGCTGCCAGTAGCCGATCAGCAGGAAGGAGAAGAGGCTGGTCAGCTCCCAGAAGAAGACGAGCTGGATCAGGTTGCCCGACAGCACCAGCCCCATCATCGAGCCCATGAAGGCGAGCAGGAAGGCGAAGAAGCGCGGGATCGGGTCGTCCGAGGACATGTAGTAGCGCGCGTAGAGCACGACCAGCAGCCCGATGCCCGCCACCATCACCGCGAAGACCGAGGCCAGGCCGTCCAGCCGCAGGACCAGGTTCAGCCCGAGCTGCGGCACCCAGGCGATCTCGGCGCGGACCACCCCGCCCTCGGCGATGGTGGGATAGTAGCAGAGCCACACCATGGTGAGCGTCAGCAGCGCGACGGCACCGGCCAGCCAGGATTCCAGTCTGCGGGCATTGGCCGGCAGCAGCGCGGTGACCAGCGCCCCGAGATAGGGCAGGCCGATCGCCGTCGAAAGGTAAAGAGCATCAGGCATCAGCGGCGGTTCTCTCCTTCAGGCCGGGAAGAAGGGCGGCGGAGTGATGGGTGCCCCGCAGAGGAGGCGGGCGGGCTCAGACAGCCTCGTCGGGACTGTCCACCTCCGCGGCCTGAAGCATGGCGAGCGCCTCGGCGCCGGAGCGTGCCTGGCGGAGCTGGCGCGGCAACTGGTTGCCCCGCAGCACGCGGCAGATGCCCGAGAGCGCCGGCAGGAAGCCTTCCGCGCTGTTCTCCGGCCACAGGACCATGAAGACCAGATCGACCGGCTCGCCGTCCCGCGCCTCGAAGTCGATCGGCCGTGTCAGGCGGGCCAGCAGGGCCAGCGGCGCGCCCAGCCCCTCCAGCCGCGTGTGGGGCAGGCCGACGCCACGGCCGAGCGCGGTGGAGCCAAGCCTTTCCCGCGCCTGCAGGGCATCCAGCACCGTCGGCCCATCATAGGACAGGCGGACGGAGGCTTCCTGCGCCAGCATCTCGAGAAGCTCCTTCTTGTCTCCTGGAGAAAGAGAAAGAACAGAATCCTCTCCGCTGAAGAGTTTTTTGATGGCCATGACTTTTCCCGAAAATACATCCCCGGCCGAGGATATGGGTCTGCAACAGAATGAAGGCGCGAAGTATAATTTCTTTATCTTAAAGTATATCGCAATTTTCCGAGAAGATTGCAAGTTATTTAACTGTTGTGTTGCCGGACCGAATGGCTGGCGGTTCCGGCACCAGGACGTGTCCACGGCCAGATGCGGAACGCCGGCACGCGGCCTTCGTTCCGTGGGCTCAGGGGCGGAATTGTCTCGGGGGTGGAGGCCGGGCGGGCACGCCGCCGGGAGGCTGGTGCGGCCAGAAGCGGTGCCGCCGCTCCTGGCCGCGTTCTCAGCTCTGGCTGTTGCCGTTGCCGCCGCCCAGCGCCTGCCCGCCGAGCTGCTCGACAAGCTGGGCCACGGCGGTATGGTCCTGCCCCGGCCCAAGCAGCGTGCCGGCGCTGGCCCACATCTCGCGGCACAGCGCGGCGAAGGGCGTCGGCGTGCCGCTCTCCCGCCCCACCTCCAGGGCGATGGAGAGGTCCTTCACCATCAGGTCCAGCCCGAAGCCGGAATCGAAGCGACGCGACAGCACGAACTGCTTGAACTTCTTCTGCGTGCTGTTGTTCATGCCGGTCGAGCTGTTCAGCACATCGACCATCAGCGCCGGGTCGAGGCCGAATTTCTGGCCGATCAGCAGCGCCTCGATGCCGATCAGGAAGCCGCCGGCCGAGACGAGGTTGTTCAGCGCCTTCATCGCCTGGGCGTTGCCGATGCCGCCGCAGCGGTGCACGGAGGTGCCCACCGCCTGCAGCACCGGTTCGATGCGGTCGAGCACCGCCGTCTCGCCGCCGGCCATGATGGCCAGCTCCCCCGTGCGGGCACGCGGCACGCCGCCCGAGACGGGGCAGTCGGCCATCGCGCAGCCCTTCGCGGCCAGGCGCTCCGCCAGTTGCCGCGTGACGCCCGGCACGCCGGAGGACATCTCGATCACCACCGCGCCGGCGGGCAGGCTCTCCAGCATCTCCTCCACCACCGCCGCCACATGCTTGCTGGTGGGCAGGATGGTGATGACCGCGTCGGCCTCCGCGGCGGCCTCCGCGGCGCCGGCAGCGGCCTGGCCGCCCACCTCGCGGGCGAAGTCCCGCGCGCGGCCGGGCACGGCGTCGGCCACCGTCACCGCGAAGCCCGCCTTCAGCAGGTTGGCCGCCATCGGCCAGCCCATGTTGCCGATGCCGACGAAGCCGATGCGGCGGATCGCGCCCTCGCTCATTCCGCCGGCTTCTCGGGCAGCGCGCCCTCGGCCTTCAGCACCTCATGCGCCGCCTTGAAGGCATCGAGCCCGGCCGGGATGCCGGAATAGACCGTGGCGTGCAGCAGGATCTCCTTGATCTCCTCCACGGTGACGCCGTTGTTCAGCGCCCCCTTCACATGCAGCTTGATCTCGGGCGTCTTGCCGAGCGCCGTCAGCATGGCGAGGTTCAGCATGCTCCGCGTCTTCGGCTCCAGCCCCGGGCGGTTCCAGGCATAGCCCCAGCACCATTCGGTGGTGATGCGCTGGAAGGCCATCATGAAGTCGTCGGCCCTGGCGATGCTGCCGTCCACGTACTCGCTGCCGAGCACCTTGCGGCGCATCTCCAGGCCCTTCTCGAACATCTCGCTCTCGGCCATCGGCCCATCCTCCCTGATGATGGGCCGCAGCTTGCGGAAAACGAGATTGTCGGTCAATCCGTCAGCGCATCCGCCGGGTCCAGGATCTCGCCGCGCTCGATCACGAAGGTCTGCTCCACCAGCTGCCGCAACAGGGCCGGGCTGCTCTCGGTGATCAGGATGGCGACATCGGGCAGAGCGTCGCGCAGCCGCGCCAGCGCCTCGGCGTAGCGTTGCGCCAGAGCGGGGGCGAGGCCCTGGAAGGGCTCGTCGAGCAGCACGGCGCGGGTGCCCACCATCAGCGCCCGGCCCAGCGCCACCATCTTGCCCTGCCCGCCCGAGAGCCCCGCCGCCTTGCGCGGCGCGAAGTCGCGCAGCTCGGGCAGCAGGGTGAGGACGAGGTCCAGCCGCCGTGCCATCTCGGGCTGGGGCAGCCGCAGCACCTCGGCCGGCAGGCGGAGGTTCTCCAGCACGGTGAAACTGCCGAACAGCCGCCGCTCCTCCGGCGCGTAGCCGATGCCGAGCGCGGCGCGGCGATGCGCGGGGGCGCCCGTGCAGTTCTGCCCGTCGATGACGATGTTGCCGCCGCGCACCGGCAGCAGCCCCATCAGCGCGCGCAGGGTGGTGGTCTTGCCGGCGCCGTTGCGGCCGATCAGCGCCACCCGGCCGCCGGGCGGCACCGCCAGGTTGACGCCGCGCAGCACCGGCGCGCCGGCGATATCCACCGAGACATTCTCAAGCCGCAGCATGGGCGCCTCCACCGGGCTGGATGCCAATGACGTCGCGCTGCACCATGGGGTCGGACAGGACCTGCTCCGGCGGGCCGAGCGCCGCGATCCGGCCCTGCCCCCACACCGCCACGCGGTCGGCGATGCGCGCCACCACGTCCATGTCGTGCTCGACGAACACCGCCGTCACGCCGGCCTCGCGCAGCACCCGCGCCAGCGTCTCCACCACCGCCATCTTGTCGGCGGCGGCGACGCCGCTGGTCGGCTCGTCCATCAGCAGCAGCCGCGGCTTCATGGCCACCGCCATGGCGATGTCGGTGAGCTTGCGGGTGCCCTCGTTCAGCGCATCCGCCCGCTGGTGCGCGGCGGCGGTAAGGCCGAAGCGCTCCAGCAGCGCCTCCGCCTCCGCCCGGAAGGCCGGGCGCAGCAGCGGGCGGAAGGGCGAGAAGGTGCCCTCCCGCGCGGCCACCGCCATGGCCGCGTTCTCCAGCACCGTGTGCTCGGTGAAGAGCTGCGGCAGCTGGAAGGAGCGGGCGATGCCCATGCGGACGATGTCGCGCGGCTTCATCCCCAGCACCTGCCGGCCCTGGTAGGTGATGGAGCCGCCCTGCGGCCGCAGGTGGCCGGTGCTCATGTTGATGAAGGTGGTCTTGCCCGCGCCGTTGGGGCCGATGATGGCCAGGAACTCGCGCTCCATCACGTCGAGGTTGATGCCGTCGGCGGCCTTCACGCCGCCGAAGGCAAGGCGCAGATCCTGCGCCGAGAGCAGCACGCTCATGCCGATTTCCTCCGCCGCAGCCCCTGCGCCATGCCGACCAGCCCGCCCGGCGCGAACAGGATGACCAGCAGCAGCACCGTGCCGAGGATGAGCTGCCAGGCATCGGCCAGGTTGGCCGCCGCGTAGACCCGCGTCAGCTCATAGACGACGGCGCCGAGGAAGGCGCCCAGCACGCTGCCCGCGCCGCCCAGGATGGCGATGAACACCAGCTCGCCCGAGGCGGTCCAGTAGGCCAGCGCCGGCGTCACGTGGCGGGAGGTGAGCGCGATGATGGTGCCGCCGCAGCCCGCCATCAGCGCCGAGAGCGCGTAGGCGGAGAGCAGCACGTAGCGCGCCGGCACGCCCATGAACTCCAGCCGCGCCTCGCGCGTCTTGATCCCGGCCAGCGCCTGGCCGAGCGGCGCGTTCAGGTAGGTGCGCACCAGCACCGCGAAGCCCACCGCCAGCGCCAGCGCGATGCCGAACACCGCCCATTCGTAGGTGGGGCCGGACAGGGTCTGGCCGAGGAAGGTGGGCACCGGCAGGCGGATGCCGTCGGTGCCGTGGGTGATGGTGTAGAGCTTCTCCAGCAGCGAGTAGAACACCATGCTGAGCGCCAGGTTCAGCATGCCGAAGAAGATCTCGCGGTAGCGCATGACGAACAGGCCGACCACCAGCCCCACCGCGGTGGAGGCCAGCGCCGCCAGCGGCAGCAGCAGCAGCACCTCCGGCATGCGGGGCGCCACGAAGGCCACGGTGTAGGCGGCGATGGCGACATACATGGCATGGCCGAAGCTCACCTGCCCCGCGCGCAGCAGCAGCAGGATGCCGAGCACCGTGATGCCCTTGGCGAGCGCGATGGTCAGCACGAAGCGCAGCCAGGGCACGCCCCAGGCGATCAGCACCAGCAGCAGCGCGCCGGCCAGGCCGGCGAGAATTTCGAGGCGGGACCTGCTCATATGCGCCGCGTCTCCGTCACGCCGAACAGGCCCTGCGGCCGCACCAGCAGCACCAGCACCATGATCAGGTAGGGGATCACCACCTCCAGCTCCGGCTCCAGATAGACGGCGATGGAGCGGCCGAGGCCGATCATCACCGCCGCCAGCGCCGCGCCCTCGATCTGGCCGAGGCCGGCGGTCGCCACCACGGCGAAGGAGAGCACGATGGTGGAGGCGCCGATGCCCGGCACCATGGAGGTCATGGGCGAGGCCAGCGCGCCGCCCAGCGCCGCCAGTGCGGCGCCGAAGGTGAAGGTGAGCATCGTCACCTTCGCCGCGTCGATGCCCTGGGAGGTGGCCGCCTCGCGGTCTGTGGTGACGGCGACGATGACGCGCCCCGTCAGCGTGCGGCGCATGAACCAGGCGAGCCCCACCAGGGTCAGCAGCGCGATGCCCGGCAGCACGAAGAGCTGATAGGCGGTGAAGGGGATGACATCGGCGCCGAAGGGCACGTCCACCGTGCCGAGCAGCTGCATCGGCGTCTCGTTGGAGACGGGCTGCACCCCCCAGATGAGCTTCTGCACATCCTCCAGGATCATGAACAGCGCGAAGGTGACGAGGAGCTGCAGCACCGGCTCCTGCGTCTCCACCCGCTTGAGCAGCACGCGCTCGATCAGCGGGCCGAGGATGACGCCCACCAGCGCCGCGGCGATGACCAGCATCGGGTAGGAGAGCCAGGCCGGCAGCCCGGCGGCGACCATCGCGGCGGTGAGCGAGGCGGCGGTGTAGGCGCCGATGGCGTAGAGGCTGCCATGCGCCACGTTGAGGATGCGCAGCACGCCGAACACCAGGTTCAGCCCCACCGCCACCATGAAGATGGCGGCGGCCGAGGCCAGCCCGTCCAGCACCGCGAGCCCCAGCAGCAGCCCGTTATCGGAAAGCCATTCCATCATGCGCGGCACGCCTCCGGCCGCGCGAGCATGGCCCACGCTTTCTCGTTCATTCTCTCTCCCCTTTTCCTGACATGTGCTGCCAGCGTTGCGCTACTGTTCCATGGGCCTCCAAGCCCGTCAACAAATCAGCATATTGTCATACAATCCTAGGTTACTGCCGGGCCGCCTTTGCGGTCGAGGATTTGGCCTCGCCGCCAGGACACCGCCCGGGCGGCCTCATCCGGCCAGCGCCAGGATCTCCTCGGCGCGGCGCACCACCGGCGGGTCGATCATCTTGCCGTCGATCTGGAAGGCGCCACGGCCCGCGGCGCGCGCCTCCGCGTCGCCCGCCACCACGCGGCGCGCCCAGTCGATCTCGGCGGCATCGGGCGCGAAGACCTCGTTCATGATGGCCACCTGCGCCGGGTGCACCGCCAGCGCGCCGCGGAAGCCGAGCTGCCGCGCCTCGGCGATGGTGCGGCGGAAGGCCTCGAGGTCCTGGAACTGGCCGATGCTGCCGACGAAGCCCATCGGCATCAGCCCCGCCGCGCGGGCGGCCATCAGCACGGCGAGGTTGGGGCCGAGCAGCGCCGCCGGGCCGGGGATGGCGCCGAGCGCCGCACAGAAATCCTCCGGCCCCAGCATCATCGCCACGCTGCGCGGGTCGGCCCCCGCAATGGCGGGCAGGGCGTAGAGGGCGGCGGGCGTCTCGATCTGCAGCAGCAGCCGCACCGTGCCGGGGGCAATGCCGCGCTCCGCCTCCAGCTCGGCCACGGCGGCGGAGACGTCCCGCACATAGCCCGGCTCCTCCACCTTGGGCAGCACGAGGCCGGCCAGGCCCGGCACCACCGCCGCCTCCAGATCGGCCGCCAGGGCGCGCAGGCCCCGGTTCACCCGCACCAGCACCGCCGGCCCGTGCGCGCCGATGGCGGCGATGGAGCCGGCGAGGGAGGCGCGGGCGGCGGGCTTCTCGGCCGCCGGCACGGCGTCCTCCAGGTCGAGGATGATGCCATCCGCCCCCCGCTCATGCGCGCGGGCGATGAAGCGCTGCACATGGGCGGGCACGAAGAGCAGGGAACGCCAGCGGGGCGGGGTCAGGCTCATGGATCCTCCTGCGGGGGCGGTGCTTCGCCGCCATCCTGGTTGCCGAACCCGTCCCTTGTGCGCGCCCCGTGCCGGAGTGTCTATCCGGCTTCCGGCCCCAGGGACGGCAGCCCGGCCCAGGGGCGACGACGTGCATCGGCCTCCGCGAAGGCGGCGATGGCCTCCGCATGGCTCAGCGTCAGGTCGAGGTCGTTCCAGCCGTTCAGCAGCTTGGTGCGCCAGACCGGATCGATGGCGAAGCCGAAGCGGTGGTTGCCCGCCCGCACCGCGCAGGCTTCCAGGTCCACCGTGAGGTCGCGGCCGCCCTGTTCCAGCCAGGCGAGCAGTTGCTCGATCTCGCGCTCCTCCAGCCGCGCCGGCAGCAGCCCGTTGTTGACGGCGTTGCTGGCAAAGATGTCGCCGAAGCTCGGCGCCAGGACGCAACGGAAGCCGGCATCGACCAGCGCGTAGACTGCCGCCTCGCGCGAGGAGCCGCTGCCGAAGTTGCGCCGGGCGACGAGCACCCGCGCGCCCTCCCGCTCCGGCCGGTCGAGCGGCGAATCCGGCCGCGCCGCGCCATCCTCGGCGAAGCGGAGGTCGTGCAGCAGGAACCGCCCGTAGCCCTCGCTGCGCGGCCGCTTCATGAAGCGGGCGGGGATGAGCTGGTCCGTGTCCACATTGGCCAGCGGCAGCGGGCAGGCCGGGGCCGCCAGGGTGGTGAAGGGCTGCATCAGCTCCGGCCCTCCAGCATCGGCCGCACATCGGCGATGTGCCCCGCCAGCGCGGCGGCGGCGACCATGGCGGGGGACATCAGATGCGTCCGCGCCCCCTTCCCCTGGCGGCCCTTGAAGTTGCGGTTGGTGGTGGAGGCGCAGCGCTCGCCCGCCGGCACCAGGTCGCCATTCATGCCGACGCACATGGAGCAGCCGGATTCCACCCATTCCAGCCCGGCCTCGCGGAAGATGCGGTCCAGCCCCTCCTGCTCGGCCTGCCGCTTGACCAGCGAGGAGCCGGGCGAGACCAGCCCCGGCACCCGCGCCTTCCGCCCCGCCAGCACCGCCGCGGCCGCGCGCAGATCCTCGATGCGGCTGTTGGTGCAGGAGCCGATGAAGACGCGGTCGATCGGCACCTCCTCGAGCCGCTGGCCGGGACGGAGGCCCATATAGTCCAGCGCGTCGCGGATCTGCGCGGCGCGGGAGGGGTCATTGGCGCGGTCGGGGTCGGGGATGGCGGCGGTGACGGGCAGCGCATCCTCGGGGCTGACGCCCCAGGTGACGATGGGCGCGATCTCCCCGGCCTGCAGCGATACCTCGCGGTCGAATTCCGCGCCCGCATCGCCCGGCAGGGCGAGCCAGGCCTCGGCGGCCTGCTCGAAGGCGGCACCCTGCGGCGCCAGCGGCCGGCCGCGCAGGAACCCGACCGTGGTGGCATCGGGCGCGACCATGCCGCAGCGCGCACCGCTCTCGATGGCCATGTTGCACAGCGTCAGCCGCCCCTCCATCGAGAGGCCGCGCACCGCGCTTCCGGCATATTCCACCGCATGGCCCTGCGCGCCATCGGCGCCGATGCGGGCGATGATGGCGAGCGCCAGATCCTTGGCGCCGGTACCGGCGGGGAGCCTCCCCTCCACCGTGACGCGCATGCGCTTCGGCTTCCGCTGCCACAGCGTCTGCGTCATCAGCACATGCGCCACTTCCGAGGCGCCGATGCCGAAGGCCAACGCGCCGAAGGCGCCATGCGTCGAGGTGTGGCTGTCGCCGCAGACGATGGTGAGGCCCGGCAGGGTCAGCCCCTGCTCCGGCCCCACCACATGCACGATGCCCTGGCGCGGGTCGTGCAGGCCATAGAGGCGCGTGCCATGGGCGCGCGCATTGGCCTCCAGCCCCTGCACCATGCCGGCGATGCCGGAATCGGCAATGCTGCGCTGCGGTGTTCGCGTCGGCACGTAATGGTCGGCGACACCGATATTGAGCGCGGGATGCGCCACCTTCGCGCCGCGCGCGCGGAGCTGCGCGAAGGCGTGGTGCGAGCCTTCGTGGAAGAAATGCCGGTCGATCCAGAGCAGGCTCTGCCCGTCCTCCCGCGTGAGGACGACATGCGCGTCCCACAGCTTGTCGAACAGCGTGCGTCGCGGCGGCGCTTCGGCCATGCCCTGCCCTCCCCCCGGCGTTGTGGCCAGGACGATGCCGCAGAAAAACCGTTGACGCAATGCTGCTGTCTCGTAGGCTAGACAGCAGCCGGTCTGGAAAACCAGACAGGGAAAAGGGGAGAGGAACCGCGTGGACGCCGCCGTCGAGACCTTCAAGGCGCGCCGGATCTACCTGCTGCTGCGGGACCGCATCACCGGCGGCACGCTGCCCGCCGGCACGCGGCTGCCGGGCGAGCCGGACCTCGCGGCCGAGCACGGCGTCTCCCGCGTCACCATCCGCCGTGCGCTGGACCAGCTATCCAATGAAGGGCTGGTCGAGCGGCGCCCCGGCGTCGGCACCTTCGTGCGCGGCGGCGGCGTGCTGGCGCCGACCGTGGTCGATTTCGCTGATGTATTCACGCATCTGAAGGAGATGGGGCGGCGCACCGAGGTGCGGCTGCTCTCCTTCGGCTATGTGCTGCCGCCCGCGCCGGTGGCCGCCACGCTGGGCCTCGCGCCGGCGGAGCGCGCGCAGCGCGCGGTGCGCGTGCGGCTGATGGGCGGCGAGCCCTTCTCCCACCTCACCACCCATGTGCCCGAGCGCATCGGCACCACCTATTCCGAGGCGGAGATGGCCTCGCAGCCGCTGCTGGCGCTGCTCGAGCGTTCCGGCCTGCGCGTGGCGCGGGCGCGGCAATCCATCGGCGCCACGCTGGCCGGGCCGGAGGTGGCGCAGGCGCTGCAGGTGGAGATCGGCGCGCCGCTGCTCTCCCTCACCCGCCTTGTCGAGGACGAGGCGGGGAGCGCGGTCGAGCACCTGCACGCGCTCTACCGGCCCGACCGCTTCAGCTTCGAGATGCAGCTCCAGCGCACGGGGGCCGATGGCGCCCGGCGCTGGAGCCCATTGCCGCCGCTCGCGGCCAACACTGAAAAGAACGCCACGCCACGGCCCCCGCGCAGCAAGAGGAAGTCGTCATCATGAGCACATCCCGCCTGACCATCACCCGCCGCACGGCCCTGCGGGCCGGGGCGCTGCTGCCGACCCTCGCCATGCCGGGCCTGCTGCGCGCGCAGCCCGCCGCCGTGAAGATCGGCATCCTGCAGCCGCTGACCGGCGCGCTGGCGCAGGATGGCGACCTCGGCCGCCTCGGCGCCACCCTGGCAGCGGCGGCGATCAACGGCGCGGGCGGCATCCAGGCCCTCGGCGGCGCGAAGGTGGAACTGGTGGTGGCCGATGCCCGCTCCAACCCGGAAGCGGCGGTGCAGGAAGTGGAGAAGCTGCAGGCGGAGGGCGTCGTCGCCATCGTCGGCGGCTTCGCCAGCCCGATCTGCCTGGCCGCCAGCCAGGCGGCGGCGCGCTACGACCTGCCCTACATCGTCGATGTCGGCGTCTCCGACCAGATCACCGCGCGCGGCCTGCGCAACACCTTCCGCTTCGCCCCCGGCTTCGGCATGGTGACGGGCACGGCGCTCGAGAACCTCGTCCGCCTCAACGACGCCGCCGGCAAGCCCTGCAAGACGGTGGTGCTGGTACACGAGGACGGGCTGTTCGGCTCCGGCCTCGCCAGGCTGCTGCAGGCGGAGCTGCCGAAGCGCGGCTTCGAGGTGCTGGAGACCATCGCCCACCCGACGCCGGCGCGCGACATGTCCAACGTGGCGCTGCGCATCCGCTCGCTGCGGCCCGACCTTGTCATTCCCTCCAGCTACTATGGCGAGTTCGTGCTGCTGGCGCGCACCATGCGGCAGCAGCGCATCCGGCCCAAGGGCATCTATGCCGTGCTGAACGGCGCCGCCTCCAACTACCGCTTCGTCAAGGAGTTCCCGGACGCGGCCGAAGCGGTGATGGATTGCAACCACTGGCACGACCCGCGCAGCGAGGAGGCGAAGGCGCTGAAGGCCAAGGTCGATGCCGATGGCCGCCTCTGGGCCTACAACGTGCCGCTGAACTATTCCTGCGTGAAGCTGGTGGCGGATGCGGTGGGCCGCGCCGGCGCCGCCGACCGCAACAAGGTGATCGAGGCTCTCGCCGCCTCCGACTTCTCCGGACATATCCTCCCCTACGGCCCGACGAAGTTCGTCAACGGCCAGAACCAGGGCGCCGCGCCGGTCAACACCCAGGTGCAGGGCGGCGACATCAAGGTGATCTTCCCCGACGCCTTCGCCGACGCCAAGCCGGTCTTCCCGGTGCAGGGCTGACCGCGGGCTCATGTACTCCCCCGCGATCATCGCCGAGGCGGTGGTGAACGGGCTGATGACCGGGGCGGCCTACGCCCTGGTCGCGCTCGGCCTCACCCTGGTCTATGGCGTGCTGCACATCGTCAACTTCGCACATGGCGCGCTGCTGACCTGCGCCATGTTCGCCGTGCTGGGCATGGAGCAGCTGCTCGGCATCGGCCCCTACGCCGCCATCCTGCCGCTGGCGCTGCTGTTTTACGGGCTGGGCTATGGGCTGCAGCGCTTCGTCATCGGCCCCTCCAGCCATGGCGAGGACCGCAACACGCTGCTGGTCACGCTCGGCCTCTCCATCATCCTGGAGAACGCCTTGCTCGCCGCCTTCCGCTCCGACACGCGCAGCCTCGGCGGCGAGATGGGGTTCGACGTGGTGGAGCTCGGCCCCATGCTGCTCTCCCGCCCGCGGCTGGTGGGCTGCGCCGTGGCGCTGCTGGTGGCGGCGCTGCTCTGGCTGCTGCTGGCCCGCACCGATACGGGGCGCGCCATCCGCGCCGTGGCCAAGGAGCGCTTCGGCGCGCAGCTCAGCGGCATCGACCCGCGGCACATCTTCGCCGTCACCTTCGGCATCGGCTGTGCCTGCCTGGCGGTCGCGGCCTGCCTGCTGCTGCCCACCTTCTACGTCAATCCCCGCGTCGGCAACGCCTTCGTGCTGGTGGCCTTCACCATCGTGGTGCTGGGCGGCATGGGCTCGGTGACGGGCGCGCTGCTCGGCGGCCTCATCGTGGGCGTGGTGGAGAGCCTGGGCGGGTTGCTGCTGGGCGAGAGCCTGGGCCAGCTCGGCATCTTTCTCATCTTCATCCTGGTGCTGCTGTTCCGGCCCACAGGCCTGTTCGGAGCCCGCGCATGAAGCCGCGCGACATCCTCCCCCTCGCGCTGCTGCTCGGCGCGCTGGCGCTGACGCCGCTCTTCGCCAGCAACCTGCTGCTGAACTTCCTCGTCTCGGCGCTGATCATCGCGCTCGGCGCGCAGGGCTGGAACCTGCTCGGCGGCTATGGCGGGCAACTCTCCTTCGGCCACGCCGCGCTGTTCGGCACGGGCGCCTATGCCACCGCCATCCTGCAGACCAGCTTCGGCGTGAATGCCTGGGTGGGCTTCGCCTGCGGCATCGCCCTGGCCGCGCTGACCGGCTGGATGATCGGCTTCCTCAGCTTCCGCGCCCGGCTGCGCGGCTCCTATTTCGCCCTCGTGACGCTGGCCTTCGCCGAGGTGCTGCGCATCCTCGCCAATGCGGCCGGCTTCACCGGCGGCGCGGCGGGGCTGCTGATCAAGCTGGAGCCATCCTTCGCCAACTTCCAGTTCGCCAGCCGCGCCGGCATGCTGTGGGTGGTGCTGGCCTGCATCCTCGGCGTCTCGCTGCTCACGCTCTGGATCGACCGCGGCCGCTTCGGCGCGCAGCTCGTCGCCGTGCGGGAGAACGAGGACGCGGCGCGCGCGCTCGGCGTCGATGTGCTGGCCACCAAGCTGCGCGCCATCGCCCTTTCCGGCGCCATCACCGGCGCCGCGGGCGGGCTCTACGCGCAGAACTTCCTCTATCTCGACGCCAACATCGCCTATGGCACCTGGATCTCGGTGGAGGTGCTGATCGCCGCCATCGTCGGCGGCCTCGGCACGGTGCTGGGGCCGGTGGTCGGCGCGCTGGCGCTGCACGGCGTGGGCGAGATCACCAAGGGCCTGCTGGGCTGGATGACGGGGGTGGACCTGATGCTGTTCGGCGTCATCCTGATCGCCGCCGTCGCCTTCGTGCCGGCGGGGCTGGTCGGCGCGCTGCGCCGCCTGCGGATGCGGAGGGCCACGCCATGATCCTTCTCTCGGTCGAGGGGTTGAGCAAGCGCTTCGGCGGCCTGCTGGCGGTGGACAAGGCCAGCATGGCGGTGCCGGAAGGCTCCATCACCGGGCTGATCGGCCCGAACGGCGCGGGCAAGACGACGCTCTTCGCCCTGGCCTCCGGCTTCCTGGAGCCCAGCGCCGGGCGCGTGCTGTTCGCCGGGGAGGATGTGACGGCCGAGCCGCCGCATCGGCGGGCGCGCCGCGGCATCGCCCGTACCTTCCAGATCGTGCAGCCCTTCCAGGGGCTGACGGTGCACGAGAACATCGCGGTGGGCGCCTATCTTCGCCATGCCGGGCGCCAGGCGGCGCTGGACGCGGCCCGCGCCGTGGCGGAGGAGGTCGGCCTCGCGCCGCTGCTGGAGACGCCCGCCGCCGCGCTGACGGTGGCCGGCCGCAAGCGGCTGGAGCTGGCCCGCGCCCTGGCCACCGCGCCGCGCCTGCTGCTGCTGGACGAGGTTCTGGCCGGCCTCAACCCCTCCGAGGTGCGGGACATCCTGCCGGTGCTGCGCGCCATCCGCGCGCGGGGCGTGACCATCCTGATGATCGAGCATGTGATGCAGGCGGTGATGAACCTGTGCGACCATGTGCATGTGCTGGCGCAGGGCCGCATGATCGCCGAGGGGCCGCCGCGCGCGGTCTGCAACGACGCGGCGGTGATCGAGGCCTATCTCGGCCATGGCGCGGCGGCGCGGATGCGCGCCGAGGGAGGCGCCCATGCTTGAGATCCGTGGCCTGCGCGCCGGCTATGGCGGCGTCGAGGTCCTGCGCGGCCTCGACATGGCGGTCTCCGCCGGCGAGATCGTCGCCGTGCTCGGCGCCAATGGCGTCGGCAAGACGACGCTGAACAAGGTGCTCTCTGGCGTGGTGCCGGTGCGCGCCGGCGAGATCCTGTTCGACGGCCAGCGCATCGACCGCGCCGCGCCGGATGCCATCGTCGCCGCCGGGCTGATCCATGTGCCCGAGGGGCGCAAGATCTTCCCCAACATGAGCGTGCGCGAGAATCTGGAGCTTGGCAGCTACCGGCGTGGCAAGCCGCGCCGCGCGCGGAACCTGGAGCGCGTCTTCGTCACCTTCCCCCGCCTGCGCGAGCGCATGGCCCAGGTCGCCGGCACCCTCTCGGGCGGCGAGCAGCAGATGCTCGCCATCGGCCGCGGCATGATGGCCGAGCCCCGCCTCCTCATCCTCGACGAGCCCTCGCTCGGCCTCTCGCCGCTGCTCGTCGAGGAGATGTTCGCCCTGATCCGCCGGCTCAACGCCGACGGGCTTCCCATCCTGCTGGTCGAGCAGAATGTGGTGCAGTCGCTCGAGGTCGCCGCCCGCGCCTACATCCTGGAGAACGGGCAGTTCGCCCTCTCCGGCACGGCGGATGCGGTGCGCGACAACCCTGAGCTGCGCCGCGCCTATCTCGGCATGTGAGGTCACGATGAGCATTGTCACGCCCGGCGTGCAGCCGGCTTCCGTGCTGCTGCGCCAGGAACGCCCCGCATGGCTGGCCGAATGGGGCCGTTTCGCCGCCGGCTTCGATCCCGCTGGCCTGCCGCCCGAGGTGCTCGCCCGCGCCCGGCTGGTGCTGCTGGACAGCATCGGCGTCATCGCCGCCGGCATGCAGGAGCCGGAGCTGCGCGCATTGCTGGCGCGGCCGAACTATGCGGGCGGCGGCACGGCCGCCGTCATCGGCGCCGGCCGCGCCTTGCCGCCGCTGCTCGCCGCCTTCGCCAACGGCACCGCCGGCGTCATGCTGGAGCTGGACGAGGGCAACCAGTATGCGCGCGGCCACCCCGCCATCCATGTGGTGCCGGCGGCGCTGGCCGCCGCGCCGAAGGATGGGCGGGCCCTGCTCGGCGCCATCATCCTCGGCTACGAGATGGGCGCGCGCATCGGCATCGCCAGCAAGCTGCGCGTGACAATGCATCCGCACGGCACCTGGGGCACGGTCGGCGCCTTCCTCTCGGCCGCGCATCTGCATGGCGCAGATGCGGAGACCATCATCCAGGGGCTGAACATCGCCTCCAGCCTCGGCCTCTCCACCAGCCGCCGGACGATGCTGGAGGGGGCCACGGTGCGCAACGCCTATGCCGGCTTCTCCAACCAGCTCGGGCTGATGGCCTGGGACCTGGCCGCCGCCGGCTTCACCGGCGAGACGGACGGCATCGGCGCCGTCTATGGCGGCATCATCGCCGAGGAGTTCTCGCCCGCCGCCATGACCGAGCAGCTCGGCACGCGCTGGGAGATCGCCCGCAACTACTTCAAGCGCCATGCCGCCTGCCGCTACACCCATGGCGCGCTGGACGCGCTGGGCGAGATCAGCGCCAGGCTGCCCGGGCTGCGCGCCGCGGATGTGGCGGCCATCGCGGTGGAGACCTATGTCTGGGCCGCGCAGCTTGATCTGCCCCAGCCGCGCAACATGCTCTCGGCCAAGTTCTCCATCCCCTTCGCGCTCGCCACGGCGCTGGTGCATGGCGGCGCCAGCGTGCCCGCCTTCCGCCCGCCCGCCCTGCGGGACGAGGCGGTGCGCGACCTCGCCGCGCGCGTCACGGTGCGGGAGGATGCGGCGCTGACCGCGCAGCTCCCCGGCCTGCGCCCGGCGCGCCTGACGGTGACGCTGCGCGACGGCAGCACCCACCGCGCCGAGGTGCTGACCAACCGGGGCGACACCGAGGACCCCTATGCGCGCGAGGACATCCTCGCCAAGTTCCGCGAGATGGCCGCGCCCGTCTGGGGCGAGGCCGCGGCGGAGACCCTGATCACGGCGGTCGAGGCGGTGGAGGAGCCCGGTGGGCTTTCCCGCCTGCTGCCCTTGCTGGCGGCCCCGCCGCGGAGCGCTTCCTGATGAGCCTGCGAGAAGAACTGGCCGGCCCCGCCGCCGTGGTGGCGCCCGGCGTCTATGACGCGCTGACCGCGAGCCTGGCCGTGATGGCCGGCTTCCAGGCGCTCTACGTCTCCGGCGCGGCCATCGCCTATACGCGCCTCGGCCGGCCCGATATCGGCCTGGTCTCGATGACCGAGGTGGCCGAGACGGTTGGGCTGATCCGCGACCGCGTGGATGTGCCGCTCGTCGTCGATGCCGACAATGGCTATGGCAACGCGCTGAACACGCAGCGCACGGTGCGGCTGTTCGAGCGCGCCGGCGCCACGGCGCTGCAGCTCGAGGACCAGACCCTGCCCAAGCGCTGCGGCCACCTGCAGGGCAAGTCGCTGATCGGCGCGGGCGAGATGGCCGGCAAGATCAAGGCCGCCGTCGATGCCCGCCACAGCCGCGAGACGCTGATCATCGCCCGCACCGACGCCGTGGCGGTGGAGGGCATGGAGGCCGCGCTGGAGCGCGCCCGCCTCTACGCCGAGGCCGGGGCCGATGTGCTCTTTGTCGAGGCGCCGCGCTCGCGCGAGCAGCTCGGCCGCATCGCTGCCGAGCTGGGCGGCGTCCGGCCGCTGCTGGCCAATATGGTCGAGGGTGGCGACACGCCGATCTCCACCGCCGGTGAGCTGGGCGGGATGGGCTTCCGCCTCGTCATCTTCCCCGGCGGCATCGTGCGCGCCCTCGCCCACACGGCGCGCGACTACTACGCCTCGCTGGCGGCGCATGGCAGCAACCAGCCCTTCGCCGGCCGCATGTTCGATTTCGGCGCGCTGAACGGGTTGATCGGCACGCCGGAGATGCTGGCCCTGGGCGAGACCTACGCGAAGTTCGAAGGCAAGGAGGGCGCGGCGTGAGCGCGATCGACCCCGTCACCCTCGCCATCCTGAAGGGACGGCTGGAGCAGATCGCGGACGAGATGGACGCGACCCTCTACCGCTCCGCCTTCAACCCGATCATCGCCGAGGCGCGCGACGCCTGCCACGGTTTCTACCATGCCGAGACGGGCGAGACGCTGGTGCAGGGTGCCAATGGCCTGCCCATCTTCGTCGGCGCCATGGCCTTCGCGGTGAAGGCGGTGATCGACAAGGTGGCGGCCTCCGGCGGCGTGCGGGAGGGCGACACCTTCCTGTTCAACGACCCCTATGACGGCGGCACGCATCTCAACGATTTCCGCCTGGTGCGGCCGGTCTTCCGCGAGGGGCGGCTGTTCTGCTGGATGGCCTCGGTCGGCCACTGGCTGGATATCGGCGGCAACGTGCCCGGCGGCTACAACCCCAAGGCCACGGAGAGCTTCCAGGAAGGCGTCCGCATCCCCCCCGTGCGGCTGATGACCGAGGGGCGGATGAACCAGGACCTGCTGGACATCCTCGCCGCCAATTCCCGCGTGCCGGACTCCAACTGGGGCGACCTGAACGGCCAGATCAACGCGCTCGACCTCGGCGGGCGGCGCTTCGCCGCGCTGCTCGACGAGTATGGCGAGGCCACGGTCGCCCAGGCCTTCGCCGCCTTCTCGGAGCGCGCCGAGGCGCTGATGCGCGCCGCCATCCGTGCCCTGCCGGATGGGCGCTACAGCTTCGAGGATGTGCTGGACAATGACGGCATCACCGACGAGACGCTGACCATCGCGCTCGACCTCACCATCGAGGGCGAGACGATGGCGCTGGATTTCTCGCGCTCCTCGCCGCCGGTGCAGGGGCCGGTGAACATCGCCCGCTCCACCGCCATCGCCGCCTGCTACGTGGCGCTGAAGCATGTCTTCACCGAGGTGCCGGCCAATGCGGGGTGCCTGCGCCCCATCGCCTTCACCGTGCCGGAGACGACGCTGCTCGGCGCCACGGCGCCGCGCCCGGTGGCCGGCTACACCGAGACCATCCTGCGCCTGATCGGCGTCATCTTCGGCGCGCTCGCCAAGGCCGATCCCGCCCGCGCCACGGCGGCGCCCTTCGGCACCATCAACGCGCTCTCGCTCGCCGGGCACCGCCAGGATGGCTCGCGCTGGGTGATGTTTTCGTTCTTTGGCGGCGGCCTCGGCGGCAACCCGGAGAGCGATGGCCTGAGCCACGCCAACAACCCCATCTCCACCGCCACCATCCCGCCGGTGGAGATCCTCGAGGCCGCCTATCCGGTGCTGTTCCGGCAATGGGCGCTGCGGCCGGATTCCGCCGGCCAGGGCGAGCATCGCGGCGGCCTCGGTGCGGTCTACGAGATCGAGCCGCTGACCGATGCGCGGGTCTCGCTGCTGGGCGAGCGCGGCAAGGCGGCGCCCTTCGGCGTCACCGGCGGCACGCCCGCCGCGCTGAACCGCTTCACCTGGACGGACGAGCAGGGCGCGCACAACCCGCCCATGGTCTCCAAGATCACCGATATCGCGCTGAAGGCGGGGCACAGCGTGACGCTCGAAACCCCTGGCGGCGGCGGCTGGGGCGACCCGGCGCGGCGCGACCCGCGAAAGGCCGCGCGCGACCGCCGGCTTGGCTACGTGACGGAGGGAGGCGCGGCATGAGCGCGACCATTGTCGGCGTCGATGTCGGCGGCACCTTCACCGACCTGTTCTGCTACGACGAGGCGGCGGGCCGCTTCCGCACCGCCAAGGTGCCCTCCAACCGCGGCGACGAGGCGGTGGGCTTCCTCGAGGGTCTGAAGAGCTTCGGCCCCGTGGCGCAGCTGGCCTCGGTGGTGCATGGCACCACCGTCGGCACCAATGCGCTGCTGGAGCGCAAGGGCGCGAAGGTCGGCCTCATCACCACGCGCGGCTTCCGCGACGTGCTGGAGATGCGCCGCCGCGACCGCCTGCACACCTGGGGCCTCTGGGGCGATTTTCTTCCAGTTGTGGATCGGGACATGCGGCTGGAGGTGGCCGAGCGAACCCTGGCCGATGGCTCCATCCGCGCGGCGGTCGATCCGGCCGAGGTGCAGGCGGCGGTGCGGCAACTGATAGAAAAGGGCGCCGAGGCGCTGGCCATCGTCTTCATCAACGCCTATGCCAACCCGGCCAACGAGCAGGCGGCGCTGGAGGCGGCGCACGCCATCTGGCCCGGCGAGGCCATCGCCTGCTCGAGCCAGATCCTGCCAGAGATCCGCGAGTTTGAGCGCACCTCGACCACGGCGCTGAACGCCTACCTTCAGCCCGTCGTCGGCAGCTATCTCGGCAAGCTGGACGCGGCGCTGGCGGGCGAGGGCTTTGGCGGCCGGTTCCACATCGTGCAATCCAATGGCGGCGTCATGTCCACCGCCACGGCGCGGCGGCTACCGGTGCGCACGGCGCTCTCCGGGCCGGCGGCGGGCGTCATCGCCGCCGCCGCCATCGCGCGCGAGGCCGGCTTCCCCGATGTCATCACCGGCGATCTCGGCGGCACCTCCTTCGACGTCTCGCTGGTGGTGGGGGGCGGCACGGCGCTGGCGGCGCAGACCACCATCGATTTCGGCCTGGTCATCCGCACGCCGATGATCGAGATCAGCACCATCGGCGCCGGCGGCGGCTCCATCGCCCATGTCGATGCCGGCGGGCTGTTGCAGGTGGGGCCGGAGAGCGCCGGCTCCCGCCCCGGCCCGGTCTGCTACGGCCAGGGCAACACCCGGCCCACGCTGACGGATGCCAATGTCGTGCTCGGCCGCATCAACGCCGAGCGGCCGATTGGCGGCAAGCTCGCGCGCCTGGATGTGGAGGCGGCGAAGGCGGCCATCCTGGCGCATGTGGGCACCCCGCTCGGCCTTGGTGCCATGGCGGCGGCGGAGGCGATCCTTCGGGTGGCCAATGCGCGCATGGCGGGCGCCATCCGGCTCGTCTCCATCGAGCGGGGGCATGATCCATCGCGCTTCGCGGTCGTGCCCTTCGGCGGCGGCGGCGCGCTGCACACGGGCGCGCTGATCCGCGAGGTCGGGCTGAAGGCGGCGCTGGTGCCGCGCTTCCCCGGCGTCACCTCGGCGCTGGGCTGCGTCATCGCCGACATTCGCCATGATCAGGTGCAGACGGTGAACCTGACGCTGGAGGCGCTGGACGAGGCGGCGCTCGACCGCCGCATGGTGGCGGAGGCCGCTGCCGCCCGCGCCGTGGTGGAGGCCGCCGGCCTCGCCGTCGAGCGGATCGACACGGTGTTCGAACTGGACATGCACTATGCCGGCCAGACCCACACCGTCGCCGTGCCGCTGCCGGTCGCGGTGCAGGGCGGCAGCACGGGGCTGACCCGCGCCATCGTGCGCGAGGCCTTCGAGCGTGCCTACCAGACCAGCTTCTCCCGCCTGCTGCCCGGCCTCGGCGTGCGCATCGTCAATCTCCGCACGGCGGCGATCGGCCGGCGGCCGCGCTTCGACCTCGGCCTGCTGGCGCCGGAGAAGGAGGCCACGGTGGAGGGCGCACGGCGTGGCAGCCGCCCCGTCTGGTTCGGCGGCGCCTGGCACGAGACCGCCATCTACGCCCGGCTGGAACTGCCGGAGGGCGCCACCATCCCCGGCCCGGCCATCCTGGAGCAGCCGGACGCCACCACCGTGGTCGATCCCGGCCTGGTGGCGCGGGTCGATCGCCTCGGCAACGTCATTGTGGAACGCGCGGCATGAGCCGCGACGTGGAGCGCGCGGCATGAGCCACGAGCCTGTCCCGGTCACCGAGACCGCCCTGCTGATCGTCGATCTGCAGAACGACTTCATCCACCCCGAGGGCGCCTATGCGCGGGGCGGCCAGGGCGACCCCGCCATCGCCGCCTTGCCGGGCAGGCTGAAGCCGCTGGCCGAGGCGCTGCGCGCGAAGGGCGGCTGGGTGGTCTCCACCCAGTTCACCCTGGTGCCGGGCAAGGGCGGCGAGCCGATGATCTCGCCGCACCTGAAGGCGCTGCGCCCCTTCCTGCGGAAGGGCGATTTCTGCCCCGGCGCCTGGGGCCACCAGCTCGTCGACGCATTGCAGCCGGCCGATCTCTCGGTGGAGAAGCTGGCCTATTCCGCCTTCTACATGACGCGGCTGGAATGGGTGCTGCGCAAGGCCGGCATCCGGCGGCTGCTGGTGGGCGGCATCGTCACCAATGGCGGCGTCGCCTCCACGGTGCGGGACGCGCATGTGCGGGATATCGACGTGACGGTGCTGGAGGATGGCTGCGCCGCCTTCGGCGCCGAGACTCATGCAACGGCCATCGCCGCGCTGCGACCCGTCTGCCGCGTCGCCAGCATCGCCGAGGCACTGGCGGAGGTGCGCGGGGCATGAGGGTGCTTCCGGCCGAGGGCGTCACCTTCGAGCTGAGCCTGCCCGTGGTGGTGGTGGGCGCCGGCGCCGCCGGCCTCACCGCCGCCCTGGCGCTGCGCGCGGCGGGGCAGGAGGTGCTGGTGCTGGAGCGCGACCCGGTGCCGCGCGGCTCCACCGCCCTCTCCGCCGGGCTGATTCCCGCCCCCGGCACGCGCTGGCAGCAGGCGGCGGGGGAGGCGGACAGCCCGGAGCGCTTCGCCGCCGACATCCTCGCCAAGGCCGGCGGCGAGCCGGATGCGGCGATGGTGCGCGCCATCGCCACGCGCATCGGCCCGGTGCTGGAATGGCTGGCGGACCGGCACGGGCTGGATTTCTCGGTCATCACCGATTTCCGCTACCCCGGCCATTCCGCCTGCCGCATGCACGGCCTGCCCAGCCGCTCCGGCGAGGAGCTGGTCAACCGGCTGCGCGAGGCGACCGAGGCCGCCGGCACCGAGATCCTGTGCGAGGCGCAGGTGACGGATCTCTACGCCGATGCGGAAGGCCGCATCCACGGCCTCGCCTTCCGCCGCCCGGATGGCAGCGGGGAGCGCCTCGGCTGCGGCGCGCTGATCCTGGCCTGCAACGGCTATGGCGGCAATCCGGCGCTGGTGGCCGAGCATGTGCCGCAACTGGCCGGTGCGCTGTATTTCGGCCATGCCGGCAACCAGGGCGAGGCGCTGCTCTGGGGTGAGGCGCTGGGGGCGGCCACGCGGCACCTCTCCGGTCACCAGGGGCATGGCTCGGTCGCCCACCCCATCGGCATCCTGATCTCCTGGGCCACCATCACCCAGGGCGGCGTGCAGGTGAACCTGGAGGGCCGCCGCTTCTCCGACGAGAGCCATGGCTATTCCGAGCAGGCGGCGGTGGTGCTGCGCCAGCCCGAGGGCATCGCCTGGAGCGTGTTCGACGAGCGCATCGCCGCCATCGCCCGCCAGTTCGAGGATTTCCGCCAGGCCGAGGCGGCCGGCGTGGTGCTGAGCGCGCCGGACGTGGCCGCCCTCGCCGCCGCCACGAAGCTGCCCGGGGCGGCGCTCCGCGCCACGCTGGAAGAGGTGGAGGCGCTCAAGCAGGCCGGCGCCACGGATGGCTTCGGCCGCAGCTTCGCCCATCAGCCGCCGCTGGTGCCGCCCTACCGCGCCGTGCGGGTCACGGGCGCGCTGTTCCACACCCAGGGCGGGCTGGTGGTGGACGAGGCCGCCCGCGTGCTGCGCCCCGATGGCACGCCCTTTCCCAACCTCTACGCGGCGGGCGGCGCCGCCTGCGGCGTCTCCGGCAGCCGGGCCGAAGGCTATCTCTCCGGCAATGGCCTGCTGACCGCTGTGGCGCTCGGCCACGCCGCCGGCGAGGCCGCCGCCCGGGCCTGACGGGAACGGGGAGGGCAGCGCCCCTCCCCGCCTCGCACCTGCCCCCTTGCGTTATGTTATACCATAACATAAACGCCGGATATGGCATCTCCCTCCCCCAACGACATCACCGCCCGCGAAGGCCGCTGGCGCCGCTGGCGCGGCGATGAGTGGGCCTGCTTCGACGCCCTGCCCCCCGCCGTGCGCCGCCGGATGCAGGAACACGCCTACGACCCCTGGGCGGTGAACGCGCATCTGCTGTGGCGCATGTTCCGCCGCCAGCTCGGCTCCTCGGCGCGGGCGGAGCGGCGGCTGCTGCGGCACCTCGACCTGTGCGAGGCGATGGAGCGGGCCGAGTTCGCCGCCGCCTACCGGCGGGCGCATGGCGTGCCGCTGCCGCACGAGGCGGCGGCGGCCTCGGTGCTGCGGGATGCAGGCGGGCGAATTGCCGCCGCCGCCGCGCCTGCCTATGCTGAGGCTTCGACGGTCCCGCGCGAGCGGGTGAAAAGGGAACACCGTGCGCCCGCACCGGAGCCGATCCGGGGGCAAGTCGGTGGCTGATCCCGCAACTGTAGGCGGCATTCCGGCGCCCGCCA
>NZ_JCACVY010000019.1:0-40594 GCF_058833935.1 Roseomonas sp. TS2
CGGCCAATCCCCCTTCACCGCGTGCAGGTCCGTGTGGCAGACGCCGGTGGCGGCGAGGCGGACCAGCACCTCGCCGGGCCCGGGCTCGGGCACCGGCACCTCCTCGATCGTCAGGGGGGCGCCGAATTGCCGCGCCACGGCGGCCCGCATCATCCTGGCCATCTGCCAATCCTTCTGCTGCGCGCGGCACGCTAGGGGGCGGGGCGGCAGGGCGCCTTGCGCTGCATCAAGCGCGCGCCACCTTGGCGCGCGGCGCGGCCGGGCCTAGGCTGCGCCCCCTTGTTCGCCTGACATGTCGGAGATCATCCCAGCCATGCCCGCCCTCGCCGGTCGTCTGAACGACATTGCCGTCTCCGCCTCCGTTGTCATGGGCACCCGTGCCCGGGCGCTGGCCGCCGAAGGCAAGAAGGTGATCAGCCTCGCCGCCGGCGAGCCCGACTTCGCCACCCCCGCCCATGCCATCGAGGCGGCGCACCAGGCGGCGCTCTCCGGCGACACCAAGTACCCGCCGACCGACGGCACGCCGGCGCTGAAGAAGGCGGTGCAGAAGAAGTTCAAGCGCGACAACAACCTCGACTACGCGCTGGACGAGATCATCGTCGCCAATGGCGGCAAGCAGATCATCATGGACGCGCTGCTCGCCACCTGCGACCAGGGCGACGAGGTGCTGATCCCCGCCCCCTACTGGGTCAGCTACGCCGACATGGCGAAGCTGGCGACGGCCACGCCCACCTTCGTCAACTGCCCGCAGAACAACGGCTTCAAGCTGCGCCCGGAGGATCTGGACGCGGCCATCACGCCGAAGACCAAGTGGCTGTTCCTGAACTTCCCGAACAACCCGACCGGCGCCGCCTGCTCCCGCGCGGAGATGCAGGCGATCGCGGCGGTGATGCTGAAGCACCCGCATGTCTGGATCCTGACCGACGACATGTACGAGCACCTCGTCTATGAGGGCGGCTTCTGCACCATCGCCGATGTCGAGCCGCGGCTGAAGGACCGGGTGCTGACGGTCAACGGCACCTCCAAGACCTATGCCATGACCGGCTGGCGCGTCGGCTTCGCCGGCGGCCCGAAGCCGCTGATCAAGGCGATGACCAACATGCAGGGCCAGCTCACCAGCGGCATCAGCACCATCAGCCAGGCCGCCGCCGTGGCCGCGCTGGAAGGGCCGCAGGATCTGGTCGCCGAGCGTGCCGCCATCTACCGCGAGCGGCGCGATCTGGTGGTGGAGATGCTGAACCAGGCCCCCGGCATGGTCTGCCACAAGCCCGAGGGCGCCTTCTACGTCTACCCCGACATCGCCGGCTGCATCGGCAAGACCAGCAAGGGCGGCCGCAGGCTGGAGAACGACACCGACTTCGCCCTGGCCCTGCTGGAGGAGAAGCTGGTGGCCACGGTGCAGGGCACGGCCTACGGCATGAGCCCCTATCTGCGCATCTCCTACGCCACCGACACGGAAAGCCTGCGCGAGGCCTGCGCGCGCATCCAGGAGTTCTGCCGGGAGCTGGCGTGAGCGGCGCCGGCTTCACGCTGCGCGCCGGGCGGGACGCGGACGCGGCGGATTTCATCCGCCTCGTCGGCGATGCCTGGGGCGAGTACCCGAACTGCATCCTCGACGTGGATGGCGAGGTGCCCGAGCTGCGGGCGCTCGCCAGCTACTTCGCGGCGGCCGGCGGCGCGCTCTGGGCGGCGGAGGCGGCGGGGCGCGTGGTGGGCATGGTGGCCACGCGGCCGCTCGGCTCCGACCGCGCCTGGGAGATCTGCAAGATGTATGTCGAGAAGGCGCAGCGCGGCACCGGCCTCGCCCATGCCCTGCTCGGCGGCGCGGAGGAGCATGCCCGCGCCCAGGGCGCGCAGCGGATCGTGCTCTGGACGGACACCCGCTTCGAGGCGGCGCACCGCTTCTACGAGAAGCGCGGCTATGTCCGCTCCGGCTCCATCCGCATCCTCGACGACATCTCGAAATCGCTGGAATTCCGCTACGCCAAGCCGCTGGTGGGGCTGGCGGTGGAGGCGCTGGACGCCGCCGCCGCCGCCAGCGCCGAGCGCAGCCTGGCCGAGATGCTGGTGGCCTGCGTGGCCGATGGCGCCGCCACCGGCCACCTGCCGCCGCTCTCCCTCGAGACGGCGCGCGCCTTCTGGCGGCGCGTCTCGGGCGAGGCGGCGCTGGGCAACAAGCTGCTGCTGGTGGCCTGGCAGGAGGGGCGGGTGGCCGGCACGGTGCAGCTCAACCTCGCCATGCCGCAGGACCAGGCGCACCGCGCCGTGGTGGAGCAGCTCCTGGTGCATCCGGATTTCCGCCGGCGCGGCATCGGCCGGGCGCTGATGCAGCGGGTGGAGCAGGCGGCGCGCGGCATCGGCCGCTCGCTGCTGACGCTCGACATCCGCGCCGGCGCGGCGGCCGAGGCGCTGTGCCGCAGCCGGGGCTGGGTGGCGGCGGGGCGCATCCCGGGCTTCTCGCGCGATGCCACGGGCGCACTGACCGACCAGCTGCTGCTCTACCGCACGCTCTGAGGGCCGGGCCGGAAGGGGGCGCACCCCTTCCGGCCCGCCCGCCCTTGTCCTACGCTCGCGGAATGATCACGCCCGAATACTGCCGCGCCATGGCGGCCTACAACAGCGAGATGAACCGCCGCTTCTACGCCGCCGCCTCCGGGCTGGACGAGGCGGCGCGGACACGCCCGCGCGGCGCCTTCTTCGGCTCGCTGCATGGCACGCTCTGCCATCTGGTCTGGGGCGACATGCAGTGGATGAGCCGCTTCGATGGCGGGCCGCCGCCGCCGGTGAAGCTGCCCGAGAGCGCCGGCATGATTCGTGACTTCGCCGCGCTGGCCGCCGCCCGCGTGGCGCTCGACGCACGCATCGAGGCCTGGGCGGCGGGGCTGGACGCGGCGCGGCTGGCGGGCGACCTCACCTGGTACAGCGGCGCCGCCGGCCGCGAGGTGACCCGGCCCATGGCCCTGCTGGTGGTGCATTTCTTCAACCACCAGACACACCATCGCGGCCAGGCCCACGCCCTGCTGACGGCCGAGGGTGCCCGGACCGGGGATACCGACCTGTTCCTCGTGCTGCCCTGACCCGCGCAAAGCGGGCAGGGGGGGGCGAAAACTCCCCCGCGCCTTCCGTGTTCTCCCCGCGACACGCAAGGGAGACCACGACATGCCTGACATTCAGCAGAGCAAGATCCTGATTCTCGCCACGGACGGCTTCGAGGAATCCGAGCTGTTCGTGCCGCTGGAGAAGCTGCGCGCCGCCGGCGCCACCGTGCATGTGGCCGCGCCCGGCAAGACCCGCGAGCCCGGCAGCATCGTCGCCTGGGACGGCCAGAAGCAGCCGGAGGACTGGGGCCGCAAGGTGCCGGTGGACCGCAAGCTGGAGGAGGCCGCCGCCGATGACTACGACGCCATCGTGCTGCCCGGCGGCGTGCTGAACCCGGACCAGCTGCGCGTGAACCCCGCCGTCATCAGCCTGGTGCGGGACTTCGCCGCCAAGGGCAAGGTGGTGGCCTCGATCTGCCATGGCCCGTGGATCCTGGTGGAGGCCGGGCTGGCGAAGGGCCGCAAGATGACCTCCTTCGCCTCGATCAAGACCGATGTGCAGAATGCCGGCGCCAACTGGCTGGACCAGGAGGTGGTGACCGACCAGGGCATCGTCACCAGCCGCTCGCCCGAGGATCTCGATGCCTTCGTCGCGAAGATCATCGAGGAGGTGCGCGAGGGCGACCACGGCCCCCGCCGCGCCGCCTGAACGGCCTGTGCGAGACCGGGCCGGGGGAGGCATCCCCCGGCCCTTTTCACGTCCTCAGCGCAGGAACGGCCCGACCGCCGCGAGCACCGCCTCCGGCGCCTCCTCGGCGAGGTAGTGGCCGCTCCGCACCGGCCCGCCGCTGACCGGCCCGGCGGCATAGCCCTGCCACAGCTCCAACGGCTGGTACCACTGGCCGATCTTCCCCTTCTCGCCCCACAGCACCATCAGCGGGCAGCGGATCTTCTCCCCCGCCGCGCGGCTGGCGCGGTCATGCTCCAGGTCGATGGTGGCGGCGGCGCGGTAATCCTCGCAGATGGCGGTGACGGTGCCGGGCCGGCGCAGCGCGGCGAGGTAGTCGGCACGCGCCTCGGGGTGGAAGAAGCCCTTGTCCTTCGGCTCGCGCGAGGTCTGCAGGTCGAACCAGTCCTCGACATCGCGCAGGATCATGCGCTCCGGCAGGTCGTGCTTCTGCGCCAGGAAGAACCAGTGGTAGTAGCCGAGCGCGAAGGCCATGTCGGTGCGCTCGAAATGCTCGATCGTCGGCACGATGTCGAGCAGGGCGAGGCGCTCCACCGCCTCTGGCGCGTCCAGCGCCAGCCGGTGCGCCACGCGGGCGCCGCGGTCATGCGCCAGCACGCGGAAGCGCTCATGGCCGAGGCCGCGCATCAGCCCCAGCATGTCGGCTGCCATGGCGCGCTTGGCGTAGGGCGCATGGTCGGGGGTCGGTCCCGGCTTGCCGGAGAAGCCGTAGCCGCGCAGGTCCGGGCAGATCACCGTGTGGCGCTCGGCCAGAAGGGGCGCGACACGGTGCCACATGGCATGGGTCTGCGGGTTGCCGTGCAGCAGCAGCAGGGGCGGGCCCTCGCCCCCCCGGCGCAGGCGCAGCGTCTGGCCCGCGACGTCGCGTTCCTCCAGGACGAATCCCTCGAAGATCATGCCGTTTCCTCCTCTCCGGAGGGCTCAGCCCAGCACGGTATAGACGCCGAGCGCCAGCCCCGCCGCGCAGAAGCCCATGGACAGGCCCGGCCAGATGCTGCGGGGGCCACGGCTGGCCAGCAGCAGGTTGAAGACCAGCGACAGCCCGAAGCCCACCGCGGCGGTGGTCAGCGGCCGCATGTAGATGCCCCACACCAGCAGGCCGATCCACAGGAAGAAGGCCAGCCTGGCCAGGAGCTTCCAGATCGTGTCGGCCGCGTCGGAGGCCGGGCGCAGCTCCGGCACGTTGGAGCGGGTGTGGATGAAGGCACCGCCCGAGAGCAGCAGCAGCGCGGGAATGAAGGTGTCCATGCCTCAGCCGGGTAGCCAAGCCGGCGCCCCTTGCCAAGCCGCAAAGATGGGCCTGCCTGAGCTCAGCCTGCGCCGCCGCAGGATTTCCTGTCGCCGCCGCGCAGCAGCAGCGGGCAGTAGGGGCATTCCTGGCGTTCCGGCAGGCGGTAGAGCAGGCAGCAGACCTTGCGCCAGTGCTGCGGCCCCTCCGGCCCTTCCAGCAGGCGCATCGGCTCGTGCAGCGGGTTGGCCGAGCCATCTGGCCAGTGCGTGGCCTCGATGACGGCCTGGCCTGGCGCCGCGCTGCCGGGCGGCGCGCCCTCGGCGGTGGCGGCCTCCCGCACGATCCAGGCGAAGTAGCTGGCGGCGTTGGCCCAGAGCACCCGGGGCGCCAGCCGCGCCTCGGCCGCCCAATGCGCGATCAGCGGCGCCAGATGCTCCTGCACCAGCGGCGCGAAGCGGGCGAAGGCGTCGGCCGGGGGCGGCGCCTCGCGCCCGGCATCGGGCAGGGCGATGGCGGCGGGCATGCCCTGCTCGGTCAACATCACCGCCCCGCCCTGCGGCCCCAGCGGCAGGCTGCGATGCGCCAGCAGCAGCGTCAGCACCACCGGCGGGATCAGGGTGTAGAAATAGTGCCGGCTCCACAGCGAGAGCAGGGCACGCCGGTCCTGCCCCGGCTGGCGGCGCAGCAGCGGCGCCAGGATCGCCTCCACGCCGCCGGGCGCCATCAGCGTGGCCAGCGGCAGCGAAGGGCCCGGCGTGCCCAGCGGCACCAGCCCTGCGCCGGCGCGGGTCAGGGGGCCGGTGAGGAAGGGGAAAGGCGTCATGCGCCCCTGCATAGCGCGGATGAGAAGCGTTCGCATCCAATTTCCGCGGCGGCGGGGCAATTGGCCCCGCCGCCGGCCCCGCGCTACTCCACCTGCACATTGGCGGCGCGGATCACCGCCGCCCAGCGCGCGATCTCGGCCTCCAGGAAGCGGCCCGCCTCCTCCGGCGTGCCACCCACCGTCTCGAAGCCCATGCCTTCCAGGTTCCGCACGGTGGCCGGCTCCCGCACGATGGCGGCGATCTCGGTCGAGACGCGGCGCACGATCTCGGGCGGCGTGCGGGCCGGCGCCAGCAGCAGGCACCAGGTGGAGGAGACGAAATCCGGCACGCCGGCTTCGGCGAAGGTCGGGATGTCCGGCGCGAAGGGCGGGCGGGCGGCGCTGGCGATGGCGAGCGGGCGGGCGTTGCCGGCCTCGAATTGCGGCCGCAGGGTCGAGTAGGTGTCGAACATGGCGCTGATGTTGCCGGCGATCAGGTCCTGCAGCGCCGGCTGGGTGCCGCGATAGGGCACATGCACCAGCCGGGTGCCAGTGCGCGCCTGCAGATCCTCCATCGTCAGGTGCGCCGCCGCGCCGATGCCGCTGGAGCCGAAGTTCAGCGCTCCCGGCTTGGCCTTCGCCTCGGCCAGGAGCTCGGGCAGGGTGCGGGGCCGCATCTTCCCGCTGCCGGCCAGGATCAGCGGCGCCGAGACGACATGCGAGACGGGGGCGAAATCCGCCACGGGGTCGAAGGGCAGGCGGCCCTTGAACAGCGTGGCGTTGGCGGCGTGTGCGCCGATCACCATGACGAAGGAATAGCCATCGGGCGGGCTGCTGGCGACGACCCCGGCGCCCAGGATGCTGTTGGCGCCGGGGCGGTTCTCGATGACGACCGGCTGGCCGAGGCGGCGGGAAAGCTGCTCGCCGACCAGGCGGGCGGCGATGTCGGTGGTGCCGCCCGGCGCATAGGGCACGACGATGCGGATGGGCCGGGCCGGCCAGGCCTCGGCCCGGGCCCCGCCACCGGGCGCCAGAGCGGCGAGGCCCGCCGCGCCTAGCGTGAGCGCCTGGCGGCGCGGGAGGCCGGGTGTGAAGCTGCTGGGCATGGACGTTTCCCCTGTCTGTCGTTCGTTGCCGCCCCACTCTGCCGCAGGACAGCCGCCGGGCAAGCCGGTAACGAAGACAGACTCGGGAAAGACCGCGTGCCTCAGCCTTTCAGCAGGTGGCGGCTGGCGCGCCGCAGCAGCCAGCCCTGCAGGCCCGGTGCCTTGTGGATGGCGTCGCGCAACGCCTTCAGCTCGGCCTCCGCGCGGGAACGGGCGAGGGCGGCCTCCACCGCGTGGCCGCGGGCGATCTGCCGTTCCTCCTCCAGCGTGGCGAGGCGGCGCGCCACCCGGCTCCTCTCGCCCTCCGGCCCCTGGCTGATCTCGCGCAGCAGGGCGCGGGCCTCCTCCAGCTCCTGCCGCAGACGCTCGACCTCACCCTGTGCGGCCGCTCCCTGAGGTGGCGCCGAGGACGGGCCGGCCAGACGAGGAGCGCGGGTGTTCGGGATGCTCTTGGAACGCTTGCGGCCCATGCCGGCTTTCCCCTCTCTGCCAAGCCAGGGTCGATACCCTTCCTGGCCGCATGGGGAAAGGCCAACGTCACCGAAAGCGGGAAGCCAAAAAAAGAGGCCCGGAAAACAGAGTTTTCCAGGCCAGTCATACAGGGAGGCTTCACGTCTGGGAGACGAAGGGTCAGAGACCCTTTCCGACCTAGTCGCCGGATGAAGAGACCCTAATGTGCGTCGCAGCATGCGCGTAGGTCGAATATCGCCACTCCGCCATGCGTTCCGCGCATGATGAAGTTTTCGCGTCCTCCCTCAGCCGTTGAGGCTGGCCAGTTCGGACACCAGGAAGTCGCGGAACACGCCGACACGCTTGGAATGCCGCATCTCTTCCGGATAGACGAAATAGGCGTCGATGCGCGGCGCCTTGAGGTCGCCCAGCACCGGAATGAGGTCGCGCAGGTCGTCGCCCATGTAGTCTGGCAGGGCGGCGAGGCCGAGGCCGGAGCGCACGGCGTGCAGCATGGCGGGCAGGCTGTTCACCTCCACCGCCGCGCGGCGCGGGCTTCCGGGGCGGCGCCCGGCTTCCAGCAGCCAGTTGATGCTCTCCACCGGTGGCCGGTAATCGCCATAGACGATCAGCCGGTGGGCATCGAGATCCTCGGCCCTCTGCGGGATGCCGGCCTGCTTCAGGTATTCCGGCGAGCCCACCACCTTCCAGCCGAAGGTGGCGACATGCCGCTGGATCAGGTCCGGCTGCTTCGGCGGGTGCATGCGGATGGCGACATCCGCCTCGCGCATGGCGAGGTCGAGATCGGCGTCGTCCAGCAGCAGCGTCACCGTCACGTCGCTGTGCAGGCCCATGAAGCGGCGCAGGCGCGGTGCCAGCCAGGTGGTGCCGAAGCCGGTGGTGGTGGTCACCTTCAGCCGGCCTGCGGCGCGTTCCCGGCTCTCGGTCAGCAGCGCCTCGGTCATCGCCAGCTTGGCGAAGACCTCCCGCACGGTGCGGTTCAGCGTCTCGCCCTGCTCCGTCAGGATCAGGCCGCGCGCATGGCGGTGGAAGAGGGGCACCTGCAGCGCCTCCTCCAGCGCCTGGATCTGGCGCGAGACGGCCGACTGGCTGAGGTTCAGCGACTCACCCGCATGGGTGAAGCTGCCCGCCTCGGCGACGGCGTGGAAGACCCGGAGCTTGTCCCAATCGAGCGGCATGGCGGGTCAGGCGGCTTCGGCGGTGGCGGCGGCGTCCTCGCGCTCGGCGAGGAACTTCTCCGCCTCCAGCGCCGCCATGCAGCCGGTGCCGGCGGCCGTCACCGCCTGGCGGTAGACACGATCCTGCACATCGCCGGCGGCGAAGATGCCTGCCCGGCTGGTCCGCGTCGAATCAGGGGCCGTCACCAGATATCCTTCCGCATCCATGTCCAGCTGTCCCTTGAACAGGCTCGTGGCCGGGGCGTGGCCGATGGCGACGAAGACGCCATCCACCGCCAGTTCCCGCGCCTGGCCGGTGTCGCGGTCGCGCAGGGCGAGGCCGCGTGCCACGGGCGTGCGCCCCCCGGTCTCCGCCAGGACCTGCTCGGTCAGCGTGTTCCAGAGGATCGTCACGTTGCTCTTGGCCATCAGCCGCTTCTGCAGGATCCGCTCCGCCCGTAGCGTGTCGCGGCGGTGAATCAGCGTCACGTGCCGCGCCAGGTTGGAGAGGTAAAGCGCTTCCTCCACCGCGGAGTTGCCGCCGCCGATCACCGCGACGTCCTTGTTGCGGTAGAAGAAGCCGTCGCAGGTGGCGCAGGCCGAGACGCCGAAGCCGGAAAGCTCCTTCTCGCCCGGGATGCCCAGCCACTTGGCCTGGGCGCCGGTGGCGATGACCACGGCCTCGGCCTCGTAGCTGTCGCCCGAATCGCCGGTGCAGCGGAAGGGCGGGCCGGCGGCGAAGTCGACGGCGGTGATCAGGTCGTGGTGGATGCGGGCGCCGACATGCTCGGCCTGCTCGCGCATCTGCTCCATCAGCCAGGGGCCCTGGATGGGGGCGGCGAATCCGGGATAGTTCTCGACCTCGGTGGTGATGGTGAGCTGCCCGCCCGGCTGCATGCCGGCCACGATCAGCGGCTCCAGCCCGGCGCGGGCGGCGTAGATGGCCGCCGTGTAGCCGGCGGGGCCGGCCCCGAGGATCAGAAGGCGGGTGCGGTGCAGTTCAGACAAGGGCTTGGTCCCGGAATCGCTCTGTTGTCGCAGGATATCGGAAAGAACCCGTTTCCCCGCAACCCGATGCCTTGAATAGAAGGGCTCGTGCAAGGATATTGCGCCTGAAACGCCGCTCGAGCAACGAAACGGTTCCGATGAAGCCTGAAACGATCGACAACCTGGATGCGGTAGACCGCCAGATCCTCGCGGAACTTCAGGCCGATGGCCGGATGACCAATGTGGAGCTGGCCCGGCGGGTGGAGCTCTCCGCGCCGCCCTGCCTGCGCCGGGTGCGCCGGCTGGAGGAGGGCGGCATCATCCGCGGCTACCACGCCGACATCGACCCCGTGGCGCTGGGCTGGCAGATCACCTTCTTCGCGGTGGTGGGGCTGGAGAGCCAGAAGCACGCCATCCTCTCCGCCTTCGAGGCGGAGGTGACCACCTGGCCGGAGGTGCGGGAATGCCACATGATCCGTGGCGGAGGCGATTTCCTGCTGCGGCTGGTGGCGCGCGACACGGCGCATGAGAACGCCCTGACCAACCGCCTGACCGCCGCGCCGAATGTGGGGCGGGTGACGACGCTGCAGACCATCCACACCGCCAAGGAAGTGCCCGGCGTGCCGCTGGACGTGAAATAAGGAAGCGTATGGCGAGGCGGGGGAGGGCCTGCCTCCCCCGCGCGCCCTCAACCCCGCCGCACCACGTAGTTGGCGGCTTCCATCGCGGCGATGATGGCATTGCCCTGTGCGGCGTCGCGCACCTCGATCATCAGCTCCAGTTCGGTGGACTGCACCGTGGGCGCGCCGAAGAGCTGCTGGTGCTTCACCTCGATGACGTTGCCGCCCGCATCCGAGATGCGCTTCGAGATGTCAGCCAGCACGCCGGGGCGGTCGGGGATGTCGAAATGCAGGCGCAGGATGCGGCCATCCCGCAGCAACTGCCGCAGCAGCACGTTGGAGAGCGCCCGGGCATCGATGTTGCCGCCGCAGACCGGGGTGCCGACCTTGCGGCCGGCGAAGCGCCCCGGATGCGCCAGCAGCGCCGCGACGCCGGCCGCGCCGGCGCCCTCGGCCACCACCTTGGCGCCCTCGGCCAGCAGGGCCACGCCCTGTTCCACCGCCCGCTCCGGCACCACCAGCACCTCGATGCCGAGACTCCTGAGCAGCGCATAGGGGGCCTCGCCCACATCGCGCACGGCGATGCCCTCGGCGATGGTGGGCCCGCCGACCGCCACGGGCTGCCCGGCCAGGCGCTGCGCCATGGCCGGGTAGCCTTCCACCTCGACGCCATAGACGGTGAGGCCGGGGTTCAGCTCCAGCGCCGCGGCGGCGCAGCCGGCCAGCAGCCCGCCGCCGCCGACGGGAAAGACCAGCGTGTCCAGCCCCGGCGCGTCCTCGATCATCTCGATCGCCATGGTGCCCTGGCCGGCCATCACGCCCGGGTCGTCATAGGGATGGATGAAGGTCAGCCCCTCGCGCAGCGCCAGCGCATGGGCGTGCGCCGCAGCCTCGGCCAGGGTCTCGCCATGCAGCACCACGGTGGCGCCCCAGCTCTCGGTCCGCACCACCTTGGTGGCGGGCGTGAAGCGCGGCATGACGATGGTGGCGCGTATGCCGAGCAGGCTGGCATGGCGGGCCACCGCCTGGGCGTGGTTGCCGGCCGACATGGCGATGACGCCGGTGGCCTTCTCCCGCGCCGTCAGCAGCGCCAGCCGGTTGGCGGCACCGCGCTCCTTGAAGGCGCCGGTGGCCTGGAGGTTGTCCAGCTTCAGCCACACCTCGCAGCCCGCGGCGCGGCCGATGACGGGGGCCGGCACCATGGGCGTGCGCAGCACCGCGCCCTGGATGCGGGTGGCGGCCTCCCGCACATCGGCCAGGGTGACAAGGCCGGGCGCGGGCAGGTCGAGCGTCATGCCCGGCAGGCTGCGGCTCGGCATGGTCAGACGAAGCGGACCTTGGCGATCTCGTAGGCGCGCGCGCCACCGGGGGCCGGCACCTCGACGGAGTCGCCGAGCTTCTTGCCGAGCAGCGCCTTGGCCAGCGGCGAAGAGATGGAGATGGAGCCCTGCTTGGTGTCCGCCTCGTACTGGCCGACGATCCGGTAGGTCTTCTCCTCCTCGCTCTCCTCGTCGATGACCGTGACGGTGGCGCCGAAGCGCACCTGGTCACCGGAGAATTTCGAGACGTCGATCACCTCGGCGGAGGGGACGATGCTCTCCAGCTCGGCGATGCGGCCCTCGACGAAGGACTGGCGCTCGCGCGCGGCATGGTACTCGGCGTTCTCGGACAGGTCGCCATGCTCGCGGGCCTCGGCGATCGCGCGGATCACCGCGGGACGCTCCTCCGATTTCAGATGCCGCAATTCCTCCTCAAGTCGGGCGAGACCTTCGGCGGTCATCGGGAATTTCTGCACGGCAGATCTTTCCTTCATACGCGGCAACGGCCGCCGGGCAGGACCCGGCGGCCTTCCGGCACCCCAGGGCGGTTGCCCCTGCGGATGCCATTGGCGGGAAACATGGATCGGGCGGGACGGGCCTTGCAGCCTGCCCCGCCCCGCCCTTCAGAACGAAGGAGGAAAGTAAGCCTGTAGGGGCGCCACTTCAAGAGTTCCGGCCTTCAGCGCGGCGATGGCGTGCACCGCGGCGCGGGCGCCGGCCATGGTGGTGTAGTGCGGCACCCCATGGGTCAGCGCGCCGCGGCGGATGTCGAAGCTGTCCGCCACCGCCTGGCCGGTGCCGGTGGTGTTGATGACGAGCTGGATCTCGCCATTGCGGATGGCGTCCACGCAATGCGGGCGGCCTTCCATCACCTTGTTCACCACCGTCACGGCGAGCCCCGCCTCGCGCAGCGCCGCGGCGGTGCCGCGCGTGGCCAGGATGCGGAAGCCCATGTCGGACAGGCGGCGGACGAAGGAGATGGCCCCCTTCTTGTCGGTGTCCTTCACCGAGACGAAGGCGGCGCCCTCCAGCGGCAGCTTCACGCCGGCGCCGAGCTGCGCCTTGGCGAAGGCGCGCTCGAAGGAGGCGTCGAGCCCCATCACCTCGCCGGTGGACTTCATCTCCGGCCCGAGGATGACATCGACATTGGGGAAGCGGTTGAAGGGGAACACCGCCTCCTTCACCGCGACGTGCCGGTTCACCGCCTCGTCGTCGAGCTTGAACTCGGAGAGCTTCGCGCCGGCCATGACGCGGGCGCCGATCTTGGCGATCGGCACGCCGGTGGCCTTGGCCACGAAGGGCGCCGTGCGCGAGGCGCGCGGGTTGACCTCGAGGACGAAGATCTCGCCGTCCTTCACCGCGTACTGCACGTTCATCAGGCCCTTCACCTTCAGGGCCTTGGCCATCGCCTCCGTCTCCGCCTTCAGCTCGGTCACCACCGAGGGGGGGAGGGAGTAGGGCGGCAGCGAGCAGGCGCTGTCGCCCGAATGGATGCCCGCCTCCTCGATGTGCTCCATGACGCCGGCGACATAGACCTGCCCGTCCTCGTCGGCGATGCAGTCCACATCCACCTCGATGGCGTCCTGCAGGTACTGGTCGATCAGGATCGGGTTCTCGCCGGAGACGATCACCGCCTCCTGGCCGAAGCGCAGCAGCTGCTCGCGGTTGTAGGCGATCTCCATGGCGCGGCCGCCCAGCACGTAGGAGGGGCGCACCACCACGGGGTAGCCGATGCGCTCGGCCTCGACCACCGCTTCGTCCAGCGTGCGGACGATGCCGTTCTGCGGCTGCTGCAGGCCGAGGCCCTTGAGAAGCTGCTGGAAGCGCTCGCGGTCCTCGGCGATGTCGATGGCCTCGGCGGAGGTGCCGAGGATCGGGATGCCCGCCTTGTGCAGCGCCTGGGAGAGCTTCAGCGGCGTCTGCCCGCCATACTGCACGATGCAGCCCAGCACCTCGCCCTTCTCCTGCTCCTTGCGGATCAGGGAGATCACGTCCTCGGCCGTCAGCGGCTCGAAGTAGAGGCGGTCCGAGGTGTCGTAGTCGGTGGAGACGGTCTCGGGGTTGCAGTTGACCATGATGGTCTCGAAGCCGGCTTCGCGCAGCGCGTAGCAGGCATGGACGCAGCAATAGTCGAACTCGATGCCCTGGCCGATGCGGTTCGGCCCGCCGCCGAGGATGACGATCTTCTTGCGGTCCGTCGGCCGGCTCTCGCAGGCGGGGGTGCCGAAGCCGCCCTCGTAGGTCGAGTACATGTAGGGCGTGTCGGAGGCGAACTCGGCGGCGCAGGTGTCGATGCGCTTGAACACCGGCAGCACGCCGAGGCCGAGGCGGTGCTGCATCACCGCCGCCTCGCTCTGGCCGCTCAGCACGCCGAGGCGCTTGTCGGAGAAGCCCATCGCCTTCAGCCGGCGCAGCCCGTGCGCGTCCTGCGGCAGCCCCTCGGCGCGGACGCCCTCCTCGGCGCGGACGATCTTCTCGATCTCGCGGATGAACCACGGCTCGAAGCGGCAGGCCTCGTGGATCTCCTCCACCGTCAGGCCGGCGCGCAGCGCCTGCGCCACGTTCAGCACGCGGTCCGGCTTCGGCGTGGCGAGCGAGGCGATATGCGCCTCGCGGCTGTTGTCGGCCATGGCGATATCGTCGAGGCCCGACAGGCCGGTCTCCAGGCTGCGCAGGCCCTTCTGCAGCGCCTCGTTGAAGGAGCGGCCGATCGCCATCGCCTCGCCCACCGACTTCATCGAGGTGGTCAGCGTCGCCGGCGTGCCGGGGAACTTCTCAAACGTGAAGCGGGGAATCTTGATGACGACGTAGTCGATGGTCGGCTCGAAGCTGGCCGGCGTCACCATGGTGATGTCGTTCTTCAGCTCGTCCAGCGTGTAGCCGACGGCGAGCTTGGCGGCGATCTTGGCGATCGGGAAGCCCGTCGCCTTCGAGGCCAGCGCCGAGGAGCGGGAGACGCGCGGGTTCATCTCGATGACGACCATGCGGCCATCCACCGGGTTGATGCCGAACTGCACGTTGGAGCCGCCGGTATCGACGCCGATCTCGCGCAGGCAGGCGATGGAGGCATCGCGCATGCGCTGGTACTCTTTGTCGGTCAGCGTCAGCGCCGGCGCCACCGTGACCGAGTCACCGGTGTGCACGCCCATCGGGTCCAGGTTCTCGATGGAGCAGACGATGATGCAGTTGTCCGCGGTGTCGCGGACCACCTCCATCTCGTACTCCTTCCAGCCCAGCACGCTCTCCTCGATCAGCACCTCGTTGGTCATCGAGGCGGAGAGGCCGGCGGAGACGATCTGCTCGAACTCCTCGCGGTTGTAGGCGATGCCGCCGCCCGTCCCGCCCAGCGTGAAGGAGGGGCGGATGACGCAGGGGAGCTTCACCAGCTCCAGCCCGGCGCGCGCCTCCTCCATCGTGTGGGCGATGTGGCTGCGCGGGCTCTCGATGCCGATCTTGGTCATCGCGTCGCGGAACTTCAGCCGGTCCTCGGCCTTGTCGATCACCTCGGCCTTGGCGCCGATCAGCTCGCAGCCATACTTCTCCAGCACGCCGGCCTCGGCCAGCTTGAGGGAGGTGTTCAGCGCCGTCTGGCCGCCCATGGTCGGCAGCAGCGCGTCCGGGCGCTCCTTGGCGATGATCTTCTCCACCATCTCGACCGTGATCGGCTCGATATAGGTGGCGTCCGCCAGGCCCGGGTCGGTCATGATGGTCGCGGGGTTGGAGTTCACCAGGATCACCCGGTAGCCCTCCGCCCGCAGCGCCTTGCAGGCCTGCGCGCCCGAATAGTCGAACTCGCAGGCCTGGCCGATGACGATGGGGCCGGCCCCGATGATCAGGATGGACTTGATGTCTGTACGCTTCGGCATCGGGAGGGCCCTTATCGGCGGGAGTCGGTGGCGAGTTTGACGGCGATCAGCCCCAGCGCGCCGCCCAGCACATAGCGCTGCGCGGCCAGCCAGAGGGGACGCCTGGCCAGGAAGGTGGAGATGCCCCCGGCGCCCAGCACCAGGAGGATGTCGAACAGCGCGCCGATCAGCACCTGCACGCTGCCCAGGATGACGCCCTGCGCCAGCACGCTGCCGCGGGCGGGGTCGATGAAGGGCGGCAGCACCGCCACGTAGAACAGCGCCACCTTCGGGTTCAGCAGCGCCGTGGCGGCGCCCACGGCGAACAGCCGGGCCGGCGGCTCCGGCGGCAGGGCGCGCGGCTCGAACACCGAGGCGCCGCCGGGGCGCAGCGTCTGCCAGGCCATCCAGCCGAGATAGGCGGCGCCGCCCAGGCGCAGCACGTCATAGGCATAGGGCACCGCCAGCAGGGCCGCGGTGACGCCGGCCGCGGCGGCCAGCATGATCAGCGCCATGCCCGCCTGGCAGCCGGCCAGCGAGACCAGACCCGCCTGCCGCCCCTGCGCCAGGGTGCGGGAGGCGAGGTAGAGCATGTTCGGCCCCGGCGTAACCGCCAGCCCCACGGAGAGCGCGGCGAAGGCCAGGAGCGCCGCGAGCGAGGGCATCAGCCCATCCCCGCGGCAGGAACCGGCGCCGCGCCCATGGCCTCAGCCCTGGATCGAGAAGCCGCCATCGACCGGGATGGCGGTGCCGGTGATGAAGGCGGCCTCGTCGCTGGCGAGGAAGGCGGCGATGCCGCCGAAATCCTTCGGGTCGCCCCAGCGCTTGCTGGGGCTGCGGGCGATGACGGCGTCGTTCAGGGTCGGCACGTCCTGCCGCGCCTTGCGGGTCAGGTCGGTGTCGATCCAGCCGGGCAGGACGGCGTTGGCGGTGATGCCATCGGCGCTCCAGGCGGCGGCGAGGGACTTGGTGTACTGCACCACCGCGCCCTTGCTCGCCCCATAGGCCGGGGAGAAGGAGACGCCGAAGATGGAGAGCATGGAGCCGATGTTGATGACGCGGCCATGGCCGCTCGCCTTCAGCGCCGGGTAGGCGGCGCGGGTCAGGCGCATCACGCCGGTCAGGTTGGTGTCCAGCACCGTCATCCACTCCTCGTCCGTCACCATGTGCGGAGCCTTGCGGATGTTGGTGCCGGCGTTGTTCACCAGGATGTCGAGCCGATCATGCCGGGTCAGCACGGCCGCTACCAGCGACTCCGGCACGGCGGGGTCCGTCAGGTCGGCCTGGATGGTCATGGTGTCGCGGCGCAGCTCGGCGGCGGCGGCGGCGTTCTTCTCCGCGCTGCGGCCGGCGATGACGATGCGCGCGCCGCAGGCGGCCAGGCCGCGCGCCATGCCGAGGCCGATGCCGCCATTGCCGCCGGTGACCAGCGCCACGCGCCCCGTCAGGTCGAACATTCCAGCCATGCCCTGTCTCCCCTGTTCTGGCCGGCGGCTCAGGCCGCCTTGTGCTTCTCGATCATCTCGACAAAGCGGTGGAAGAGATAGTGGCTGTCCGACGGGCCGGGGCTGGCCTCCGGGTGGTACTGCACCGAGAAGGCCGGGCGGTCGGTGGCGGCGATGCCCTCGTTCGAGCCGTCGAACAGCGAGACATGGGTGATCTTCACCGTCTCCGGCAGCGACTTGTCGTCCACCGCGAAGCCGTGGTTCTGGCTGGTGATCTCGACGCGGCCGGTGGCCAGGTCCTTCACCGGCTGGTTGGCGCCGCGATGGCCGCGGTCCAGCTTGAAGGTGCGGCCGCCCAGCGCCAGCGCCAGCAGCTGGTGGCCGAGGCAGATGCCGAACACCGGCGTGCCGGCATCCAGCACGCCGCGGATGGCGGGCACCGCGTAGGCGCCCGTCGCCGCCGGGTCGCCGGGGCCATTCGAGAGGAACACGCCATCCGGCTTGTGCGAGAGGATGTCCTCGGCGGTGGCGGTGGCGGGCAGCACGGTCACCTCGCAGCCGGCATCGGCCAGGCAGCGCAGGATGTTGCGCTTGGCGCCGTAATCGACCGCGACCACCTTGTGCTTGCGCGCCGGCGCCACGTTGTAGCCCTCGCCCCAGGACCACAGCCCCTCGGTCCAGGCATAGGACTGGCGGCAGGAGACCTCCTTGGCCAGATCCATGCCCTCCAGCCCCGGCCATCCGGCGGCCTGGGCGCGCAGCGCGGGGATGTCGAAGCGGCCATCCTGCGGGTGGGCCAGCACGCCGTTCGGCGCGCCGCCGTCGCGGATGCGGGCGGTGAGCGCGCGGGTGTCGATGCCGGCGATGCCGGGGATGCCGTGGCTCTTCAGCCAGTCGTCGAGGTGCCGGGTGGCGCGGTAGTTGGCCGGCTCGGTCAGGTCGAGCTTCACCACCAGGCCGCGCGCGGCGGGGGTGATGCTCTCCACATCCTCGGCATTGGCGCCCACATTGCCGATATGCGGGAAGGTGAAGGTGATGATCTGCCCGGCATAGGAGGGGTCGGTCAGGGTCTCCTGATAGCCCGTCATGCCGGTGTTGAAGCAGATCTCGCCGACGCTGGCGGTGTGGGCGCCGAAGCCCACGCCCCAGAAGACCGTGCCATCGGCCAGCACCAGGGCGGCGGTGGCGCCGGCGGGGGGCTGCTGATCGTCGGTCGGGGTGGCGGCAGCGGGCATGCGCGTCTCCGGGCTCGGTTCGGTCTGCGGGGTGGGGGCGGCGGCCAGCTCCGCCAGGGAGAGGCCGGTGGCGGCGAGGATCGCCGGCCAGTGCTTGGCGGGAATGGCGCGCGCCTGGCGCCACTTCCGCACCGCCTCGGTGCCGACGCCGCAGCGCTCGGCCACGGCTTCGCTGCCGCCCATCAGGGCGATGATGTCATCCACAGACCGCATGGGAGGCTTATGTGGGAAGAAATTTCCCAGTGCAACCAAATCCGGGCGAGTGGGAAAAAATTTCCCAGCCTGGCTACCCCCTGGCTCCGGCCGCGCCGAGCGGCTTTATACCCCGCCCGATCCCAGAGGAGAGTGACCGATGAGCCTGCGCGAACGCTTCACCCAGGAATTGAAGGTGGCCATGCTGGCCAAGGACGCGGCCCGCACCTCCACCATCCGCATGATCATGGCCAAGCTGAAGGACACCGACATCGCCGCCCGCCCCTCGGGCGTCGATCAGGTGCCGGAGGAGCAGATCGTGGCCATGCTGCGCTCGATGGTGAAGTCCCGCCGCGAGAGCGTCGAGATGTACACCCAGGGCAACCGGCCGGAGCTGGCGGAGAAGGAAGGCGCCGAGATCGCCGTGATCGAATCCTTCCTGCCGCAACAGATGGACGAGGCCGCCATGCAGGCCGCCGTGGCCGAGGCGGTGGCCGAGAGCGGCGCCAGCTCGGTGAAGGACATGGGCAAGGTGATGGCGGTGCTGAAGGCGAAGCACGCCGCGACGCTGGACATGGCCAAGGCCGGCCCGATGGTGAAGGCGGCGCTGAACGGCTGAGGCCGCGCCCGCCGTGGCGCGGCGCCGCGGCATGGCTTAGGTAGGGCGGCATGTCCCTGCCGCCCAACTTCCTGGAGGAGCTGCGCCTGCGCACGCCGCTGGCGCCGCTGATCGGCCGCAGCGTAAAGCTGACGCGCGCCGGGCGGCAATGGCGCGGCTGCTGCCCCTTCCACGGCGAGAAGTCGCCCTCCTTCTACGTCTATGACGACCACTACCACTGCTTCGGCTGTGGCGCGCATGGCGATGCCATCGCCTATGTCATGCAGAGCCAGGGGGCGAGCTTCCCCGAGGCGGTGGAGCGGCTGGCCGGCGAGGCGGGGCTGGAGGTGCCCAAGGCCACCCCGCAGCAGGCCCGGCGTGAGGAGAAGCGGCGCGACCTGCACGGCGTGATGCAGGCCGCCGCCGAGGCCTTCCAGCGCCGGCTGCGGCTGCCGGAGGGCCGGGCGGGGCTGGACTACCTGCTGCGCCGCGGCCTCTCGGAGGAGACCATCCGCAAGTTCGGCCTCGGCTGGTCCGGCGGCGGGCGCGGCACGCTGGCGGCCGACCTGAAGCCGCTCGGCATCGAGCCGCCGCAGCTCGTCGAGGCCGGGCTGATGCGGGCGGGGGAGGGGGACGCGCCCCCGGCCGACCTCTATTTCAACCGGGTGATGTTCCCGATCCGCGACCGGCGCGGCCGCATCGTCTCCTTCGGCGGCCGGGTGCTGGGGGATGCGCAGCCCAAATACGTCAACGGCCCGGAGACCGAGCTGTTCTCCAAGCGCCGCAACCTCTACGGCGCCGACCTGGCGCGCGAGGCCGCCTTCAAGGGCGCGCCCGTGGTGGTGGTGGAGGGCTACATGGACGTCATCGCCCTGCACCAGGCGGGGTTCGGCGGCGCCGTGGCCCCGCTCGGCACGGCGCTGACGGAGGAGCAGCTGGCCGAGCTGTGGCGCATGGCGCCGCAGCCGCTGCTCTGCTTCGACGGCGACAAGGCCGGCCTGCGCGCCGCCGCCCGCGCCGCCGAGCTGGCGCTGCCGCTGCTCTCGCCCGAGCGCAGCCTGGGCTTCGTCACCCTGCCGGCGGGCGAGGACCCGGACACGCTGGTGGCCAAGGGCGGCTCCGGCGCCTTCCGCACCCTGCTGGAGGCGGCCCGCCCGCTCTCGGCGGTGCTGTATGGCATGCTGGCCGAGAAGCACCCCGGCGGCACGCCCGAGGCGCGCGCCGCGCTGCGCCACGACCTCGAGGACGCGGCCGGCAAGATCCCCGACAAGTTCCTGGCCGGCGAATACCGCCGCGCCCTGCTCGACAGCTTCTTCGCCGGCAACCGCCGCCCCGCCCCGGCGCCGCGCCAGCCCTGGTCGCCGCGCGGCGGGGCGGGCGGGCGCGGTGCCCGGCCCCCGGCCCCCGCCCTGAACCTGCCGCGCCCCGGCATCGACCCCGCGCAGGTGCGGCAGGAGCAGGCGCGCTGCCTGCTGGCCATCACCCTGGCCCATCCCTGGCTGCTCGGCGAGGTGGAGGAGGCGCTGGCCAGCCTGGAGCTGCCCGAGGGCATGGCGCGCCGGTTGCAGCAGGCCATGCTGGGCTGGCACGGCGGGACGGAGCGCCTTGAAGCGGCGGCGCTCGCCGACCACCTCGAAAAAATGGACCCTGACGGCCTGGCCTGGCTGCGCCAGTCGCCGCGCATGCTGCCCGCGGCGGCGAAGGAGGCGGCCCTGCCGCAGCTGGTGACGCAGCAATGGTGGTACTTCTTCGGCCGCTTCCGTGGCGAGGCGGCGCTGCTGCTGGAGCGCGAGGCGGCGGTGCGGGACCTTGCCGCCACCGGCAGCGCGGCCGCGCAGACGCGGCTGATCCGGCTCAACGAATTGCTCGCCGCCCAGCGCCGCGGCGAGATGGAGGAGGAGAATGAGGGCGGGTGAGTGGCGCGCCCGCCGGGCGCCATTCCGCGACCCGCTCTTGTGTTGCCCTGTCACGGGGCGTTATGGCCCCGTTTCGTGGCGTTCATGCGGGCGCGGCGTTGGCCCCCTCTCTCCGTTCACCCGGGGCGGGGCCGTTAGGACCAAAGCGAGGCTTCCCGGCCTACACTGCGGGCCGGGCTGAGTCAGACGGAGCGGATCGGCATGGCGAGCAAGGTCGCGAACGGCACCGACACGGTCGAGAACCGCGACGAGGCGGTGGAGGGCGCGCTGCTCGACACCCTGTCGGCAGCGGTCAAGAAGCTGGTCGCGCGGGGCAAGGAACGGGGCTACGTCACCTATGACGAGCTGAACCAGGCCTTGCCCGACAGCCAGGTGTCCTCGGAACTGATCGAGGACACCATGGCGATGCTGAGCGAGCTCGGCGTCAACGTGGTCGAGGCCGAGGAGACCGAGGACACCGAGGGCGCCGCCAAGCCCGCCGCCAAGGCCGAGGGGGCCGAGGAGGAGGAGGAGGAGGAGAGCGGCGGCAACGTCGACGAGGAGAGCCTCGGCCGCACCGACGACCCCGTCCGCATGTACCTGCGCGAGATGGGCAGCGTCGAGCTGCTCTCGCGCGAGGGCGAGATCGCCATCGCCAAGCGCATCGAGGCGGGGCGGGACATGATGATCGGCGGGCTCTGCGAGAGCCCGCTGACCTTCCAGGCCATCCTCACCTGGCACGACGCGGTCAAGGAAGGCCGCATGCTGCTGCGCGACGTGATCGACCTCGAGGCGACCGCCGCCGCCGACAGCCCCGACGTCCCCCCCGCCGCCGAGGAGGAGTTCGAGGATGGCGAGGAGGGCGAGGGGATGGGCCTCTCCCTCTCGGCGCTCGAGGAGAAGCTGAAGCCCGAGGCGCTGGCCACCTTCGAGCAGATCGAGGAGATGTATGGCCGCCTGCAGAAGCTGCAGAACAAGCGCATGGAGGCCTACACGGCGGGCGAGGAGTTCGCCACCCGCACCGAGGCGACCTATGAGAAGCTGCGCCAGGAGCTGGTGACGCTGGTCGAGAAGGTGCAGCTCCACAACAACCGCATCGAGGAGCTGGTCGACCAGCTCAAGGGGCTGAACCGCCGCATCACCGGCTATGAGGGGCAGATCCTGCGCCTCGCCGAGGCCAGCAAGGTGAAGCGCGACGACTTCCTGACCCAGTGGCGCGGCGCCGAGATCGACCCGGCCTGGTTCGACCGCGTGGCCACCCTGCCGGGCAAGGCGTGGAAGACCTTCGCCGAGCGCTCGCGCGACGAGGTGGAGCAGATCCGCAACCAGATCGGCAACACCGCTGCCGTCACCGGCCTGCCGGTGGGCGAGTTCAAGCGGGTCTATTCCACCGTCTCGCGCGGCGAGCGCGACATGACCCAGGCGAAGAAGGAGATGATCGAGGCCAATCTCCGCCTCGTCATCTCCATCGCCAAGAAATACACCAACCGCGGCCTGCAGTTCCTGGACCTGATCCAGGAGGGCAATATCGGCCTGATGAAGGCGGTCGATAAGTTCGAGTACCGCCGCGGCTACAAGTTCAGCACCTACGCCACCTGGTGGATCCGCCAGGCCATCACCCGCTCGATCGCCGACCAGGCGCGGACCATCCGCATCCCCGTGCACATGATCGAGACGATCAACAAGCTGGTGCGCACCAGCCGCCAGATGCTGCACGAGATCGGCCGCGAGCCGCAGCCCGAGGAGCTGGCCGAGAAGCTCGGTATGCCGCTCGAGAAGGTGCGCAAGGTGCTGAAGATCGCCAAGGAGCCGATCAGCCTCGAGACGCCGATCGGCGACGAGGAGGACAGCCACCTCGGCGACTTCATCGAGGACAAGGCGGCGATCATCCCGCTCGACGCCGCCATCCAGACCAACCTGCGCGAGGCCACCACCCGCGTGCTCTCCTCGCTCACCCCGCGCGAGGAGCGGGTGCTGCGCATGCGCTTCGGCATCGGCATGAACACCGACCACACGCTGGAGGAGGTCGGCCAGCAGTTCAACGTGACGCGCGAGCGCATCCGCCAGATCGAGGCCAAGGCGCTGCGCAAGCTCAAGCACCCGAGCCGCAGCCGCAAGCTGCGCTCCTTCCTAGACAATTGAGGATGGCGCTCTCCCTGGTGGAGCCGGCGCTCCGCGTGGCGGTGGACGTCACCTTCCTGCGCATGGCGGCGCCGCCCGAGGGGCCGGCGCCGGCCCTGCCGGAGGGCAGCCGGGTGGAGCGCGTGGCGCGCTGCTCCGTGCCCTTCTACCGCTACCTCTACAACACGGTGGGGCAGGATTACGTCTGGTGGCTGCGCCGCGCCGCCGGCGATGCCGAGATCGCCGCCATCCTGGGCGACCCGGCCGTCTCCATCCATGTGCTCTACCAGGGCGGTGCGCCGGCCGGCTTCTTCGAGCTGGAGCGGCGCCCGGCCACGACGGCCCAGGCCGGCACCGTGAACATCGCCTATTTCGGCCTGCTGCCGCATGCGGTGGGCACGGGGGCGGGGCGCGCCTTCCTGCGCCATGCCATAGACATGGCCTGGGCCGAGGGCTGCGCCCTGCTGACGGTGAACACCTGCACCGCCGACCATCCCCGCGCCCTGCCCAACTACCTGGACGCCGGCTTCACCCGGCTGCGCACGGTGCGCGAGATCTGGCCGGTGCCGGTGCGGCTGGGCCTGGCGGTCCCGTCCCACCTGCTGGCCTGAAGCGCCCCACGGCTTAGCCTTCCTTTACCTCCGCCTCCGACAATGGCGCCGGGCGTGAAGCCCGAGCCCTTCGGAGGTTCCGCATGGCCACAGCCTCATCCCCTCGCCAGGGCCGCCTGCCCATTGCCCTGCGCCTTGCAACCCTGGCCCTGCTCGCGCTTGTGGCGCTGGCGGGGCTGACGGTGCATGGCCTGTCCGAGCGGCGGCAGGTCATGGAGGAGGGGCGCATCGACATGCTGCGCGCCGTGGTGGAGACGGTCATCGCCATCGCGGCGCACCACGCGGCGGAGGAGCAGGCGGGGCGCGCGGACCGCGCCACGGCCCAGGCGGCGGCGCTGCGCGCCATCCGCGCCATGCGCTACCGGGGCGACGAGTACGTCTTCATCACCGACATGGAGCCGCGGATGGTGATGCACCCCATCCGGCCGGCGCTGGAGGGGCAGGCGCTCGCCGCCAGCCGCGACCCCAGCGGCTTCCCCCTCTTCCTCGCCTTCGTCGAGACGGTGCGGCGCGCGGGGGGTGGGCTGGTGCCCTATCTCTGGCCGCGCCCCGGCGCCGAGAAGCCGGTGGAGAAGCTGAGCTACGTGCAGGGCTTCGCGCCCTGGGGCTGGGTGATCGGCACCGGCGTCTATGTCGATGACCTGCGCGCCGCCCAGCACGCGGCGCTGCTGCGGGAACTCGGCGTGGCGGGCGGTGTCGGGCTGCTGCTGGCGCTCTCCGGCCTGCTGGTCGGCCGCGGCGTGACCAGGCCGCTCAAGGCCCTGGAGGGGCGCATGCGCAGCCTGGCGGCGGGCGGCACGGCGGCGCCCGTGCCAGGGATTGGCCGTGGCGACGAGATCGGCGCCATGGCCGGCGCCGTGGCCGTGTTCCGCGAGGCCATGCTGGAGGCCGACCGGCTGCGGCAGGAGCGGGAGGTGGCGCGGCAGCAGGCGGAAGGCGCGCGGCACGACGCCCAGCGCGCCCTGGCCGCCGAGGTGGAGCAATCCCTCGGCAAGGTCTCCGGCCATCTCGAGCACTCCGCCGGCACGCTGGACGCCGCAACCCAGGCCATGGGCGCCACGCGCGATGCCATGGCCGCCGGCCTCGCCGCCGCCCAGGCCGACGCGGCGGCGACGGGCGAGAATGTCCGCGCCGTGGCGGCCGCGGCGGAAGAGCTGGCGCGTTCGGTCGAGGCCATCACCCGGCAGGTCGAGGAGAGCGCCGGCGCCGCGCGCCGCGCCTCCACCGAGGCCCGCCAGGCGGACGAGACGGTGGGCAGCCTGGCCGACACGGCGCGCCGCATTGGAGACGTGGTGCGGCTGATCAACGACATCGCCGGGCAGACCAACCTGCTGGCGCTGAACGCCACCATCGAATCGGCCCGGGCGGGGGAGGCTGGCAAGGGCTTCGCCGTCGTCGCCAACGAGGTGAAGGCCCTGGCCAGCCAGACCGCCCGTGCCACGGAGGAGATCGCCACGCAGATCAACGCCATGCAGCGGGTGACGGAGCAGGTGGTGGCGGCGATCCGCGGCATGGGCGGCGCCATCGAGCATTCCGGCACGGTGGCCACGGCCATTGCCAGCGCCGTGGCCGAGCAGGGGGCGGCCACCCGGCAGATCGCGGCTCATGTGGCGGAGGCCACCACCGGCTCCAGGACGATGGGCCGCCGCATGGCGCAGCTGGGCGAGGGCATGGGCCTGAACGACGCGGCCCTGGCCCGCGTGCGCCAGGCGGGCGGGGCGCTGGGGCAGCAGGGGCAGGCCCTGCGGCAGGCGGTCGACGGACTGGTGGCGCGGCTGCATGGCGGCGCCCCGACCTGACGGCCGCCCCCGGCACGCAAAAGGCCCGGAGGAAAGCCTTCCCCCCGGGCCCTGCGTCTCACACCCCCGGAGGGGAGATTACTGGGCGGCGGCGATCTGCTTCTGCAGGATCTCGGCGGCCTGGGCGGCGTTGCCCCAGCCCTTCACCTTCACCCACTTGCCCGGCTCCAGGTCCTTGTAGCGGGTGAAGAAGTGCTCGATCTGGTCGCGGGTGATCTTCGGCAGATCCTCCAGCTCCTTCACGTCGGTGTAGGCGAGGGAGATCTTGTCGTGCGGCACGCAGACGAGCTTCTCGTCCTGGCCGCTCTCATCCTCCATGAACAGCACGCCGATGGGCCGGGCGCGGATCGCGGCGCCGGGCACCACGGGGGCCGGCACCAGCACCAGCGCGTCCGACGGGTCGCCATCGTCGGCCAGCGTGCCGGGGACGAAGCCGTAGGCGGCCGGATAGGCCATCGGCGTGAACAGGAAGCGGTCCACCACCACCGCGCCGCTGTCCTTGTCCACCTCGTACTTCACCGAGCTGCCCTGGGGGATCTCGATGACGACGTTGATGTCGTGCGGCGGGTTCTTGCCGGTGGAAAGCTTGGTCACATCCATGGGGGGCATCCGTTTCGTGGCAATGCGGAGGTTGGTTAGCAGGAGGGGGCGGCGGCGGCAATTCGGCCGCGCGGCGGGGCTTGCGGGCGCCGTGGCCGCTCGCGCACCATGGGCGGCCCCATGCGCCGCGGAAGAAGGCCCGCCGGCCCGGGGCTAGGGAGAGAGCAGCGCCATGACCACCCGTCGTTCCCTGTTGGCGGCCGCCTGGGCGGTGCCGTTGGCCGCCGCCGCGCCGGGCATCCTGGCCCGCGCCGCCCTGGCGCAGGCACCGGCCGCGCAGGCACCGATTGCGCAGGCACCGGCCGCGCCGGCCCTGGTGGAACGGCGGGAATTCAGCTTCCAGGGCTACACCACGCGCGGCGGCGCCAGCATTCCCGCCATCCGCACCGGCTACCAGACCGCCGGCACGCTGAACGCCGCCGGCGACAACGCGGTGCTGGTGACGCATTTCTTCAGCGGCAACGGGCATGCCTTCGGCCGGCTCCAGGCGGAAGGCCCGGCGGGGTGGTGGGATTCCATCATCGGCCCCGGCCGGCCGATCGACACCGAGCGCTACTTCGTCGTCGCGTCGGACACCCTGGTGAACCTCAACGCGCCGGACCGGCATACCATCACCACCGGCCCCGCCTCGGTGAACCCCTCGACCGGCCGGCCCTGGGGGATGAGCTTCCCCGCCGTCTCCATCCGCGATTTCGTCGAGGTGCAGAAGCGGCTGCTGGACCATCTGGGCGTGAAGAAGCTGGCGCTGGTCGCCGGGCCCAGCATGGGCTCGCTGCAGGCCATTGAATGGGCGGCGGCCTATCCGGAGATGGTCGAGCGCGTCATGCCGGTGATCGGCACCGGCGAGATGGATGCCTGGATGCTGGGCTGGCTGGATCTCTGGGCGGCGCCCATCCGCATGGACCCGGCCTGGCGCAATGGCGACTATTACGGCCAGGGCCGCGAGGCGCCGCTGCGCGGCCTGGCCGAGGCGCTGAAGCTCGTCACGCTGCATTCGCGCGACCGCGGCTGGGCCGGCCAGTTCGGCCGCCGCCCGGCCGAGGGGCAGGACCCCGCCCGCCGGGTGCAGGACCGCTTCGCCATCGAGGCCGCGCTGGATGCCGCCGCCGCGGCCCGCGCCAAGGTCTCGGACGCCAACTCCTTCCTCTACCTCGTCCGGGCCAACCAGCTCTTCCTGAACGAGTATGCAGGGCTGGAGGCCGCCCTGGCCAAGGCCGGCGGCCGCTGGCTGGTGGTGCCTAGCCGGGGAGACCGCGTCTTCCCCATCGAATACAGCGAGGAGCTGGTGGCGGCGCTGCGCCGCGCCGGCCGGCCCGTCAGCCAGGCGCTGCTGACCGGCACCCAGGGTCATCTGGAAGGGGTGGTCGGCATCGCCCAGGCCGAGGCGCAGATCCGGGAGTTCCTTGCCCGCTGAGGCCCAGTCGGTCTAGCAGAGGTGACAGCGGCGAATCGCCCCATCCTCTCATGCGCCCGTAGCTCAATGGTCAGAGCGGGCCGCTCATAACGGCTTGGTTGCGGGTTCAAGTCCTGCCGGGCGCAGAGGGACGGCGTGATTGCGAGAAACGGCGCGCGCCGCACCAAGCTGCCCTTGCGGAGCGGAACAAAATTGCGCGAGATATCGCGCCCGGCGCCATGGACAGTGCGCCATTCCCCCGCCGGAGGAACGCGTGTCCGCGACCGCCCCGCCCTTCAACCCCGCTGCGGTGCTTCCCGCCGGCTGGGCTCCCGCCTCCCTGGCCCCCGGCTCCCGGGGGCGAAGGCCGCATCCCTGGTCGCCGGCCTGGTGCCAGGGCAGGAGCCCGCTCTTCTGGCTGGGCGCCAATGGCGCGGTGCTGCTCGGCTATCTGGTGCTGGGCTGGGCGGTGGGCCGCTTCTTCGCGGCCTATGGGCTGTTTCCCTCGCCCATCTGGCTGCCCGCCGGCCTGGCCGCGGCGGCGGCCATGCTGGGAGGATGGCGACTCGCACCCGGTATCTTCCTTGGCTCCCTGGTGGTGAACGGGTCGGTCCTCGGCAGCGACTGGGGGCTGGCGGCGGTGGTGTCGCTCGGCAATGCGCTGGGGCCGTTGGCCGGCGCGGCGCTGTCGCGCCGCTTCCGCCCGGCGCCCGGCCTGTTCACCCGCTTCGGGGGGGTGGTGGCCTTCCTCGCCGGCCTCGTGCTGCTGCACGCCCTCATCACCGCCAGCACCGGCACGCTGGCGCTGTGGTGGCTGGGCGCGGCGCGGCCTGAGGAACTGCCCGGGCTGTGGAGCGGCTGGCTGCTCTGCGATGCCGGCGGCACCTTCTACTTCACCCCCTCCCTGGCCATGTGGCTGGGGCTGGAGCGCACGCCCCCCCAGCGCGGCCGAAGCTGGCTGGTGCTGGATGGCGCCGTGTGGCTGGCCACGGCGGGCCTGGCGGCGCTGGTCTTCTCCTTCCGCCTGCCGGAGGGGCTGCCCACGGCGCAGATGGTCTTCCTGCTGGCGGTGCCGCTGTCCTGGATCGCCCTGCGCATCTCGCTGCGCGCCGCCTACACGCTGCTGACCCTGATCTGCGTCATCGCCTCGGCCGGCACGGTGATGGGCTACGGCCCCTTCCAGTCGGGAGCCGTGGCCAACCCGATGCAGTCTGTCGGCCTGCTGATCGTATTGTGCGCCATGAACATCCTGACGCTGATCGCCCTGGTCAGCGAGCGGCGGGAGGCGGAGGCGGCGCTGGCCGAAGCCAACCGCACGCTGGAATGGCGCGTCGCCGCCCGCACGGAGGAATTGCGACGAGAGGCGGAAACCGATTCGCTCACTGGCCTGGCCAACCGCCGCAGCTTCTTCCACCGGGCCGAGGCGATGCTGCGGCGGGACCGCGCGCTGGGGCAGCCCTTCTGCCTGCTCGCCCTCGACCTCGACTATTTCAAGGCGATCAACGACAGCGCCGGCCACGCCGCGGGCGATGCCGTGCTGCGCGCCGCCGCCGAGCGCCTGGTGGCCCAGCTCCGCGCGCAGGACCTGCCGGGGCGGATCGGCGGCGAGGAGTTCGCCGTGGCCCTGCCGGGCACCGATCTGGCGGAGGGAGCGCGCGTGGCGGAGCGGCTGCGCGCGGTGCTTTCCACCGTGCCGCTGCCGCCGGCGGTGGGGCGGGCGCGCCTCTCGGCCAGCCTCGGCATCGCCTCGGCCGGGCCGCAGGACCAGAACCTGGAGGACCTGCTGCGGCGGGCCGATGCCGCCCTCTACGCGGCCAAGCGCGGCGGCCGCGACCAGGCACAGGAGGCGGTTTGAAGGGCAGGGGCCGAACCCTCACGCTTGGCGCGCAGGCCCGGTCTGGCTAGAACCGGGGCTGAACCTCTGCCCGGAATAGTGTGACCATGGCCGCTCAGTACGTTTTCGTCATGAAGGATCTCACCAAGTCCTACCCGGGCGGGCGTGAGATCTTCAAAGGCATCACCCTCTCCTTCCTGCCCACCGCCAAGATCGGCGTGCTGGGTCCGAACGGCGCCGGCAAGTCGACGCTGATGCGGATCATGGCGGGCATGGACAAGGAGTTCGGCGGCGAGGCCTGGGCGGCCGACGGCGTCAAGATCGGCTACCTCTCGCAGGAGCCGCAGCTCGATGCCAGCAAGACCGTGGGCGAGAACGTCCGCGACGCCTTCGGCACGCTGGCGGCCGACCTTGAGCGCTTCAACGAGATCTCGATGAAGTTCGCCGAGGAGATGAGCGAGGACGAGATGAACACCCTCCTCGCCGAGCAGGCCGAGCTGCAGGAGCGGATCGACGCCGCCAATGGATGGGATCTGGACCGCACCATCGACATCGCGCTCGACGCGCTGCGCTGCCCGCCGGCCGAGAGCGGCGTGACCAGCCTCTCGGGCGGCGAGCGCCGGCGCGTGGCGCTGTGCAAGCTGCTGCTCGAGAAGCCCGACCTGCTGCTGCTCGACGAGCCGACCAACCACCTCGACGCCGAGAGCGTGTCCTGGCTGGAGAAGACGCTGCGCGACTACCAGGGCGCCGTGCTGATCGTCACCCACGACCGCTACTTCCTCGACAACGTCACCAACTGGATCCTCGAGGTCGACCGCGGCCGCGGCATCCCCTACGAGGGCAACTACTCCGCCTACCTGACCGCCAAGCGCAAGCGCCTGCAGCAGGAGGAGAAGGAGGAGAGCACCCGCCAGCGGCAGCTGGCCGAGGAGCAGGAGTGGATCGGCCGCAGCCCCGCCGCCCGCCAGGCCAAGAGCAAGGCGCGCATCCAGGCCTATGAGGAGCTGCTGGCCAAGAGCCTGGACCGCGCGCCGGACCCCACCGAGATCCAGATCCCGCCGGCGCCGCGCCTCGGCAACCTCGTCATCGAGGCGGAGGATCTGCGCAAGGGCTTCGGCAACAACCTGCTGATCGACGGCCTCTCCTTCAAGCTGCCGCCGGGCGGCATCGTCGGCGTCATCGGGCCGAACGGCGCCGGCAAGTCCACGCTGTTCAAGATGATCACCGGCAAGGAGACGCCGGATGGCGGCTCGCTCAAGATCGGCGAGACCGTCTCCCTCGGCTATGTCGACCAGAGCCGTGACACGCTGGATGACAAGCGCACCGTCTGGCAGGAGATCTCGGACGGCGAGGACCTGATCATGATGGGCAAGCGCGCCGTGCCGAGCCGCGCCTATGCCGCCGCCTTCAACTTCAAGGGCGGCGACCAGCAGAAGCCCGTGGGCGTCCTCTCGGGCGGCGAGCGCAACCGCGTGCACCTGGCCAAGATGCTGCGCAAGCCGCACAACGTCATCCTGCTCGACGAGCCGACCAACGACCTCGACGTGGACACCCTCCGCGCCCTGGAAGAGGCGCTGGTGGACTTCGCCGGCTGCGCCGTGATCATCAGCCATGACCGCTGGTTCCTCGACCGGCTGGCGACGCACATCATGTCCTTCGAGGGCGACAGCCACGTCGAATGGTTCGAGGGCAACTATCAGGCCTACGAGGCGGATCGACGTCGACGCCTTGGCGCGGCGGCCGATCAGCCGCACCGGATCAAGTACCGGCCGCTCACCCGGTAAGCCGGTGGATGGCCTGGCGCGGGTGGAATCCCCGCATGCGGTGCGCACGCCCCGTCTGGTGCTGCGCCCCGTCGGGCCTGGGCATCTGGCCGACCTCGTCGCCCTGAAGGGCGACGAGGCCGCCTTCGGCCTGATGCTCCATGGCACCCGCAGCCCGGCCCAGGCGCGGCAGGACCTGGAGGACGACATGGCCTTCTGGGCCGTGCGCGGCTACGGCACCTGGGCCGTGCATCTGGCGGAGAGCGAGGCCTTTCTCGGCATCGTGGCGCTGTCGGAGCGGCCGGATGGGCGAGGGGTGGCGCTGCGCTTCGCGCTCTGGCCGCACACCCGCGGCAAGGGCTATGCGCGGGAGGCCGCCCGCGCGGCGGTCGAATTCGGCCACCGGCAGGCCGGCCTGCCCCGCATCATCGCCGTGGCGCGGGAGGACAACCGCGCCTCGCGCGGTGTGCTGGAGGATCTCGGCCTGCGCTGTGCGGGCGAGTTTCCGCGCGATGGGCACCGCATGCTGGTCTATGAGAGCCTGCGGCCGCCGGCACCGCCCGCGCAGCAGGGCGAAGGCTGATCGACAGGCCGGGTGGGGGCGATGCCCCGACCCGGCCTTTTTCATGTGCTCCGCCCTATTGTGGCAGTTCTGCCACATTTGAGGCGGCGGCCCGCCCTGCGCCCTGGCAGTAATCCCCTGTTAACTAATGAACCGGAAGAAGCCCCTGCGGCCTTCGCCCCTCAAACAAGGCAAAGCTGCCATGATTGTGTTTAAAATGTGGCGAACCTGCTCTATCCAGCCGGACAGGGAAGGAAGCGCGGGCTTGAAGGTTCTGCCGGATGATGTCTCTTCGCCGTCTCGCCCTGTTGGGCCTCCTCCTGGGCGCCAACCTCGTCGCGCCGGCCGCGCAGGCGCAGGATTTCACCCTGCGCGCCGCCATCGGCGGGGGCGGGGTGCCTTACGCGCAGAAGGACTCCTTCCTGGTCGCCACGCTGGGCGGGCCCAAGGCCGGCAAGGTGGCGCTCGCCACCAGCCTGCCGCTGGCCGCCCTCGCCAGGCCGGTCTTCGAATCCCGCCCGCTCTATGTGCTGGGGGGCGGGGTGGGGCTGGGGCGGCTTGGCCAGGCACGGCTCTCACTGGATGGGCAGTTCGCCGCCGCCGCCAACCCGGCGCCCGACGAGGCGCGCGCCATGCTGGGGCTGGCCCGGCTGCGCCTGGTGTTCTGAGCCGCCTCAGCCCGTGGCGGCGAGGCGCGCCATGGCCGAGGCGGTGGCCTCCTCGGCCGGGAAGAAGGCCTCGATCGTCACCTCCGCCAGCGTCACATCCACCGCCGTGCCGAATACGGTGGTGGTGCTGAGGAAGCTGAGCGGCCCCGCCGCGCTCGCCAGCCGCAGCGGTACGGCGATGCCCGCCTCCTCCACCGGCACGGGCCGCGCCCCGCGCGCCTGGGGTGGCGGCGGATACGCCTTCAGCTCCTTCAGCAGCCGCATCAGCACGGGGTCGGCCGAGCTTCGTGCCTCATGCCTCAGCCGCGCCAGCAGATGGGCGCGCCATTCGGCGTAGTTCAGGATGCGGTCCGCCAGCCCTTCCGGGTGCAGGCTGAGGCGCAGCACATTCACCGGCGGCCGCAGCAGCGGCGGCGCCACCGCCCCGATCAGCACGCCGATGGCGGCATTGGCCGCCAGCAGCGTCCAGTGCCGGTCCACCGCCAGGGCGGGGTGGGGCATGTGGCCGTGCAGGATGCGCTCCATCGCCTGCCGCGCCGAGGTCAGGTCGGGCGCCTGCCAGGGCCGCTCCCGGTAGACCGGCGCGAAGCCCGCCGCCGCCAGCAGGGCGTTGCGCTCGCGCAGCGGCAGGCCGAGCGGCTCCGCCAGCCGCAGCACCATGGCGCGGCTTGGCATGGCGCGGCCGGATTCCAGGCAGCTCAGGTGCCGCTGGGAGATCTCGGCCTCCAGCGCCAGCGCCATCTGGCTCATCCGCCGCCGCTGCCGCCACTGGCGCAGCAGCGTGCCGGCCAGGAGTGGTTCCGTGCCCATCATGCGCCGAGCCTAGCCACCGCATCCGCCGCCGGACAATGACCTCCGAGGTCATCGACCCGCCGCCGGCGGCGGGGAGAGGATCGGCCCCGGCGGCACCGCAGCCCGCGGCGCCGGAGCGATGCGAGGAACCGATCATGATGGCGTGGACCGAACACCTTTCCCTGCGGCGCCTGCTGGCAGCCGATGCGGCGAGCTGCGCGCTAATGGGGGCCGCCCTGCTGGCGGCGCCGCAGGCCCTGGGCGGCTGGACCGGCCTGCCGCCGGCGCTGCTCTCCGGGGCGGGGCTGGCCCTGCTGCCGGTGGCGGCCTTCATGGCGCTGCTGGCACGCGGCGGCGCCGTGCCGCGCTGGGGGCTGGCGGTGGTGCTGGGCGGCAACGCGCTGTGGGTGGTGGCCAGCCTGATGCTGCCGCTGCTCGGGCTGGTGGCGCCGAACGCGCTGGGATGGGCCTTCCTGCTCGGCCAGGCCGGCTTCGTCGCCGCCCTGGCCTGGCTGGAGGGCGTCGCCGCCCGTGCCCGGCCGGCCCTGGCCTGAGGCGGCGCGCCATGACCTGCTACGCCATCGGCCTGCTGCACGATGTGGAGATGGGGCCGGGCATCCTGGCCTATCTGGAGGGGATCGATGCCACGCTGGCGCCTTTCGGCGGGCGCTACCGCATCCATGGCGGGGTGCCGGAGATACTGGAAGGCGCCTGCGACCGCGACCTGATCGTCATCGCCTTCCCCGACCGGGCGGCGGCCCGGGCCTGGTACGGATCGGCGGCCTACCAGGCCCTGCTGCCGCACCGGCTGCGCCATGCCCGGGGCGCGGTGTTCCTGATCGACGGCGTGGCGGAGGGCCACCGCGCCACGGACATCCTGCGGCGGGGCGGCCGAGGCTCCTAGGCCCCGCGCCGCCGCGCCAGCAGCTTCACCCCCAGCATGGCGCCGCCGATCACCAGGAAGGAGAGGGCGGTGGAGACGGTGCCGAGGGCGTAGAGCACCGGCGTCGTCACCGTCGTCGTCATGCCGAGGATTTCCAGCGGCAGGGTGTTGCCGCTGCCGGCGGTGAGCAGGGTGCGGGCGAACTCGTCGAAGGAGAGGGTGAAGCCGAACAGCGCGATGCCTACCACGCTCGGCGCGATGATCGGCAGCACCACGTGCCAGAAGCTCTGCCAGGGGGTGGCGCCCATGTCGCGCGCCGCCTCCTCCCAGCTGCGGTCGAAGCGGTTGAACACGGCGAACATGATCAGCAGGCCGAAGGGCAGCGTCCAGGTGAGCTGCGCGCCGAAGGCGGAGGAGTACCAGGCAGGCTCCCACTCCATCCGGTTGAACAGCAGGCCGACGCCGAGGCTGACCAGGATGGAGGGGACGATCAGGCTGGTGAGCGTCAGGGTGAACAGCACGCCGCTGCCGGGGAAGCGGCGGCGGAAGGCCATGCCGGCGGCCAGCGAGATGACCACCGTGCTCGCCGTCACCATCGCCGCCAGCAGCAGCGTGCGCGTCATCGAGGCGCCGAGGTCGCCCACCGCCTGCGGCTGGAACAGCCGGCCGAACCAGTGCAGCGAGACGCCGTTCATCGGGAAGGTCAGCCCGCCATCCGGCCCCTGGAAGGAGAGGATGGTGATGGTGAGCGTCGGCCCGTAAAGGAACAGCAGGAACAGCACGAACAGCGTGCCGAGCAGGATGCGCGCCGCGCGTCCGGGCATGGGCTCAGAGCTCCTTGCGGATGTCGATGGCGCGCAACATCGCCGCCACCAGCAGCAGCACCATGGCCAGCAGCACCACCGCGTTGGCGGCCGCCGCGGGATACTGCATCAGCCCGATCTGGTTGCTGATCATCAGCCCGACCGAGGCGCTCTGCCCGCCGCTCATCAGCCGCACCGTGGCGAAGTCGCCCATCACCAGCACGACGACGAAGATGCTGCCGATGCCGATGCCCGGCTTGCACAGCGGCAGGATGACGCACCACAGCGTCTGCCAGAAGCCGGCGCCGGCATCGCGTGCCGCCTCCAGCAGCCGGCGGTCGATGCGCATCATGGTGTTGAAGATCGGCACCACCATGAACAGCGTGTAGAGGTGGACGAAGGCCAGGATCACCGAGAAATCCGAGAAGAGCAGGAATTCCAGCGGCTGCTCGATCAGGCCCGCGCCCATCAGCGCATTGTTCATGATGCCGTTGCGGCCGAGGAAGGGCACCCAGGCGATCATGCGGATCAGGTTGCTGGTCCAGAAGGGCACGGTGCAGAGGATGAAGAGCACCGTGCGCCAAGTCGCGTCCTGCACCACAAAGGCCAAATAGTAGGCCAGCCAGAAACCGAGCGCGAAGGTCACCAGCCAGGTGAGGCCGGCGAACCACAGCGTCTTGAGATAGGTCTGCCACGTCACCGGAGAGGCGAAGACCTCCTGGTAATTGGTCAGCACGAAATCGGGGATCAGGCTGAAGCTGTCATAGTCGTAGAAGCTGACGACGACGATCAGCGCGATCGGCAGCAGCAGGAAGGTGGCCAGGACCAGCGCCAGAGGGGCGGCCTGCAGCCAGGGGAACCATCGGGACATGCGCGCGCTCCAACTCCGAGCCTTCCAGGGGGCGCCGCCCCCTGGACCCCCGCCGGGGTGACCGTGTCACCCCGGACCCCGCCATCGTGTGCGATCGCTGCAGGCGGCAACGCCGGAAGCGTAAATCGCACACGCAAACAAAATCAGGCCGCGATGAACTCGTTCCACTTCTGGATCATGTAGCGGTCCTCGTTCATCACCGAGTTCCAGCAGACGACCTTGCCCATGCGGTCCGTGAAGGAGCCGCCATCGCGCACCGCGCCGGCCTTCTCCATCACCTTGCCATCGGGGGCGACGATGTCGGCGGTGGCGGGCTTGCCCTCCATCCAGTAGCCCCACTCATTCTCGCTCATGTTGGCCTTCGCCGTCTCCAGCACCGCCGAGTAGTAGCCCTGGCGGTTGAGGAAGGCGCCGCACCAGCCGGAGAGATACCAGTTCATGTACTCATAGGCCGCGTCCAGCTCGAGGCCGGAGAGGTGGCGCATCAGGCCGAGGCCCGAGCCCCAGGCGCGGTAGCCCTCGGCCAGCGGCTGGTACACGCAGGGAATGCCGCGCGAGCGCACGGCGGTGACGGCCGGCGACCACATGGACTGGATGACGACCTCGCCTGAGGCCATCAGGTTCACGCTTTCGTCGAAGCTCTTCCAGAAGGCGCGGAACTGGCCGGCGCGCTTGGCCTCGATCAGGAAGGCGATGGTCTTGTCGATCTCGGCGCGGGTCATGTTGCCCTTGTCGCCGTACTTCACGATGCCGGCGCTCTCCGCCACCATCGCCGCGTCCATGATGCCGATGCCGGGGATGTTCAGGATGCTCGCCTTACCCTTGAAGGCGGGGTCCAGCAGGTCCTTCCAGTGGGTGATGGGGCGGCCCACCAGGTCGGGGCGGATGCCCAGCGTGTCGGCGTTGTACACGGTCGGCATCAGCGTCATCAACTCGGTGCGCTTGCCGGCGAAGGTCTTCGCATCCTTGCTTTCGACGAAGCCCACCGAGAAGGGCGAGGTGCCCTGGCCCGGCGCGCTCTCCGGCGTCAGGCGGCCGGTGGTGAAGATCGGCACGATCTTGTCGGCCAGCCTGATCCGCTTGGTGTCGATCGGCTGCAGCGCGCCGGTCGGGTACACCTTCTTGATGCTGAAATATTCGATGTCCGCGATGTCGAAGCTGCGCGCCTGGGTGGCGGCGCGCTGCGCCACGGCGTCGGTGTCGGTCACCGTCAGCTGCAGGGTGAAGCCGAGGTCCTTCTTCACCTGCTCGGCGATCGGGTTGAGGCCCGAGACGCCGGTGCCGATCTGCCGCAGCGTGACGTTGCGGATGTTCTGCGCCCACAGCGTGGGGAAGCCGGTGACGGCGCCGCTGCCCAGGGCCGCGCCAGCCAGCGCCAGCGCGCCGCGGCGGGTGAGGGAGGGCTGAGTCTTCTTCTGCTCGGTCATCTTGTACGCTCTCCTGGTCAGGCGGTCTGGCTGAGGGGGTGGGCGTCCTGCGCCGCCCAGCCCAGCGTGGCGGCCTCGCCCGGGGCCACGGGCGCGGCGTGGAACAGGCCGTCCGGCAGCAGCGCCTCGGCGGTCTGGCCGTCGCCGGCCCGCACCACCACGCGCACCGCGGCGCCCTGGTACTCGACGGTGGTCACCTGGCCGGCCAGGCTGGCGCCGTCACTGGCGCCGCCTTCCGGCACCGGCGTCAGCCGGGTGCGGTCCGTGCGCACGGCGAAGCGCCCGCCCGGCAGGTCCAGCACGTTGTGGCCGCCGATGAAGCGGGCGACGAAGGCGCTGGCCGGCTTCTCGAAGATCTCGCGCGGATGCGCCGCCTGGGCGATCCGCCCATGGTCCATCACCACGGCGATGTCGGAGAGGGCCATCGCCTCCTCCTGCCCATGGGTGACATGGATGAAGGTGATGCCGAGCTCGCGCTGCAGCCGCTTCAGCTCCTCGCGCATCTGGGTGCGCAGGAAGGGGTCGAGGGCGGAGAGCGGCTCGTCCAGCAGCAGCACCTTGGGGCGGGTGATCAGCGCGCGGGCCAGCGCCACGCGCTGCTGCTGGCCGCCCGAGAGCTGCGCCGGCAGCCGGTCCGCCATCTTCTCCAGCTGCACCAGCTTCAGGAACCCGGCCGCCTGGGCCAGCCGCTCCGCCTTGCCCACGCCGCGCATGCGCAGCCCGAAGGCGATGTTCTCCAGCGCCGTCAGGTGCGGGAACAGGGCATAGGACTGGAACATCATGGCCGTGCCGCGCGCCGCCGGCGGCAGCAGCGTCACATTGCGGCCGGAGAGCAGGATGTCGCCTTCGCTCACCGTCTCATGCCCGGCGATCATGCGCAGCGTGCTGGTCTTGCCGCAGCCCGACGGGCCGAGCAGGCAGCAATAGCTGGCGGCCGGGATCGAGAGCGAAATCCCGTCCACCGCCGCCGGGCCATGGCCGTACCGCTTGGTGACGCCGATCAGTTCCACATCCGGTCGCAATCGCCCGATCCCATTCCGGTTCGTGTCGGCGCGGAGGGTATGCAAGGGATGCGCCAGGAGCCGGATCACTGCGCGCGCAGGCGTCGCCCCCGCGGAAATTGAGACCGTAAGGGCCGGAAGCACACGAAAACGAGAGGTTTTATGCCTTGATTTTGGGCAGATGGGGCCGCCCTGCCCGCAGCCTGCTCAAGTTGTTCACAAGGCCGAACAGACCTTACATTCATCCACCATCTTGATGATGCGCGCTGTCGGGAGACCATGTCGAATGGCGGCAGGAGAGCAAGCGATGGCGGACGCGAGGCCCCCGGGCTTTAACCTGAACATAGGCTTGTCAGACGTCGTAGGACTGAAGCCGGTTCTCGACGATCTGGTTGACATGGCCTGGGAGCCGGGCTGGAGCCCCGCGGCGCTGAGCCGGCTGGTGCGGCTGTGCGATGATCTGAAGCGCAGCCTGGAGCCGGCGGTCTGGCAGATGGCCTGCGCCGAGATGCTGGTCCACCCGCTGCACCGGTTGATGCTGGAGGACCCTCTCATCCGCGCGGCACAGGATCTGGCGGGCCGCCCCGGCCTGCTGCCGCTGCTGCAGGACCTGCTGCTGCGGCATGAGACGGTGCGGGACCGGCTCAGCCAGGCCTCGCGCGCCGGGCGCGACCTGTTCGAGGCAACCGCCGCACTCGGCTATTTCAGCGCCTTGCAGGGGCAGCCCGCCTTCCTCGCGCGGGTGATCGAGGCGGTGCTGGAGCGCCGCCCGGGAGCCGAGGTGCTGAGCCTGGGGGCAGGGCACCTGCGGGAGGCCGCCATGCTGGCCCAGCCCGGCAAGCTCGGGCGCTGGGTGGCGCAGGAGACGGACCGCGGCGTCATCGCCACGCTGCGCAGGGGGCTGCCGCCCGGGCTGCCGCTGCGCAGCCTGCGCTGCAACCTCTCCTCCTTCGTCCGGAAGCCTTATCTGCGCGGCTGCTTCGACCTGATCCTGCTGCCGGACCTGCCGGGCTGCGGCACCGGCAGCTGGCCGAAGGAGCTGGTGGATTCCGCCTTTGCGGCGCTCAAGCCGGGCGGCCTGCTGCTTCTGGGCAGCGCCGGCCCCGCCCCGCCGGAGGCAGCCTGGATGGAGGTGTTCCTGGGTCTGCGGCCCTGCTGGCGCAGCCTGGAGGAGATGGAGGCCCTGCTGGCCGCTGTGCCGCCGGCGGAGGCGCGGCGGCCTCGGGTATTCCAGGGCATCGGCGGAGGCGTCGAGGGGCGGCGGCTCTACGCCATGGTCGAGCGGCGCTGAACGGGCGGAACAACGCCCGGAAGCGGCGGCCATCCGCCAGGGGGCAGCGCCGCCCTGGCGGATGGCCGCCGGAAGGTCCTCAGGGGTTCTCGCGCGCCGCCAGCGCCGCCACCTGGCGCCGCATGGCATCCAGCAGGGCGGAAACCTGGCCGCCATTGCGGCTGATCACGGCGGAGTACTCGCTGCGCTGGGTGAGCCGCAGGGAGGTGCCTTCCGCGATCACGTCCACCACGCGCGGCTGGCCGCCCACCTCGCCCACCCGCCAGTCGAGGCTGAACGGGGCGGTGTTGGGGCGCTCGATGACGGTGTTCACCAGCGCGTCGTCCTCGGTGCGCTGCTGGCTACGGCCCAGGCTGAAGCGCACGCCCTCATACTCGCCGAAGCGGGCGGAGAGATTGCGGATCAGCGTCTCCTCGAACAGCTTCATGTACTCCTGCTGCTCCGCCGGGGAGGCGGTGCGCCACCAGCGGCCGAGGATGAAGCGGCCCACCCCCTCCACATCCACGGCGCGGCGCAGGATCGCGGCCACACGTTGCCGGCGCTCGGCCACGGGCGCGCGGGAGTTGAGGGCGCCCACCAGCTCCTGGCCGGTGGCCTCGATGAAGTTGGCGGCGCGGTTGATGTCCATCTCCGCCCGCGCCGGGGAGCTTCCGAGCGCGACCATGGAGAAGGGGGCAGCCCATGCGGCGGCCAGCAGGGAACGGCGGTGCATCCTGTTCTGTCTCATCTTGTGTTCAAGCCCGCTCAGTTGCGGCCGGGCGGGTTGCCCGCAGTCCCGAGCCCCGTGCCCCAGGCATTGCCGGAAGACGGATTGGCACCGCTGTTGCGGATCTCCGACTGGCGGCGCTGGCGATAGGCGCTGCGGAACGTGGCATACGGGTCGAGGCTGGTTTCCTTCACCGAATCAATCGTCTCGATCAGCCTTTCGCGGGTGTCGAGCACGGTCAGGCCGGTGATGCCATAGCCGATGTTCTCTATCGTGTTGTCGCCATTGGCGACCACCCAGGTCACCGGGTTGGAGACGATATCCAATCCAAACCCCGTCAGGTCACGCGGGTTGCTCGGGCCCAGCACCGGAATGAACAGGAACGGGCCTTCGCCCAGGCCCCAGACCGCCAGGGTCTGGCCGAAATCCTCGGTGTGTCCGGGCAGGCCGAAATTCTTCGCCACGTCGAAGATGCCGCCGACGCCCAGGGTGGTGTTCAGCAGGAACCGGCCGAGGGTGGTGCCGAAGCGCTGCGTCTCGCCCTGCAGGCCATCGTTCAGCAGGATGACGGGGCTGCGCAGATTGGCCAGCACGTTGCCCACGCCGGTGCGGACCGGCTGCGGCAGCACGAAGCGGTAGACCTCCGCCGCCGGGCGCAGCAGCACCGTGTCGATCCCGTTATGCACCGTGTACATGGTGCGGTTGAAGGGCTCGAGCGGGTCGTTGGTCTGCTCGTACTCCGCCAGGGCTTCGGGCTCGCTCGCTGGGGGACGCGTGGCG
>NZ_JCACVY010000020.1:0-39633 GCF_058833935.1 Roseomonas sp. TS2
GCCATGGCTGATGCCACTCAGCATCCAAAACCACACGCTGTTCTAAGGTTCTGGTACTGAAGCCAGCTGCTACAAGCAGGCGAAGAGGATTAACGCTTCTAAAGCGGTCAACGAGTCGCCAGAGCCGCCCTGACCAAGTACAGTCGGCAGCGGAACCATTCCGAAATTTCGAGTCGCGAAGCGTTCGAAGCAGCGGATCATTTTGAGCTTTTTCTCCGCCGTGCCGCCCGCCATTGACGATGAGAGAGAGCATGCACCATTGCTTCAACGCTGCACTTGCGGCAGCGCCTATACAAAAGCCGCTTTGGCTCGACCGCGCGGCGCTGCGTCGTCATCAGCAGCTGAACCGGCTGCAGTCGGTATTGCTGCTTGTCGGCCTTGGATTACTCGCAGCGATGACAGGCAGCCTCCTGGCTGGTCTTGACGGCATGCTGCTCGCGGCAGGTGCGTCGCTGCTGTTGCTCCTGTTAGAGCCAATCGCTGGCGACACGGCATTCCGCCACGTGTTCGGCGCCGTCCCGCTTCACCCAGCGCAGGCACCGGAACTTTATGCGCTGGCCCAGGAGGTGGCACGCCGCGCCGGCCTTCCGCGTGTGCCCATGCTTCACCTGATACCCTCCAGCCAAATTCAGGCCATGGCCGGCGGTGGGCGGAAGAGCCCGGTAATCGCCTTGACCATTGGCCTGCTCACCACCTTGCCACCCCGCGAAGTGGCAGGAGTGCTCGCGCATGAGATAGCTCATCTCCGGCATGGAGATCTTCGTGTTCTGCGGCTTGCCGCCGCTGCGGCGACGCTGACGCGTGGCATGGGTTTGATAGGCACCATGCTGCTGATGCTTTGGTTGCCGGCCCTGGTGGCTGCCGGTGCGGCACCGTCACCGCTGGCCATCCTTCTGCTCGTTGCCGCACCGACGGTGGGCGACCTGCTCACGCTTTCCCTTTCGCGGAGGCGGGAGTTCCTTGCCGATGCCGGCGCGGTCGAGCTTACCGGCGATCCAGCCGGGCTGGCGGCAGCCCTGGTGCGGCTCGAGCGTCTCCAGGGCGATGATTGGGAACGGCTGGCAACACGCAGCGGCGCTTGGTGGCTGCGTTGGCTCCGAACCCATCCGACCGTCCGGGAGCGCGTCGCACGGCTCGCCTGCATCGTCACGACGGCACCGCCTGTGAAGTCCTCAGTGTTGGACGCTGTCATGCGCGATATGGTGATGCCTCGCGGCCATGCCGGTCAGCGCTTTGCGCGGCGCTGGATGCTCTAAGCAGCGCCAGGCCAAGCGAAGACGGATTCGCGAAGTTCCAGGCAGGTCCTACCTCGCCGGCTTACCCACAAGGCCAGATCGCTGCCTCAGGTGCCTGTCAGGCCCCCCAGCACAGCGCAGCAACAGGTTCTTCGAGGCACCCAGGTGTGCGGCGAACAAGCTTTCAGACGCTCAGCTATAATCTGACCAAGTTTCATCCTGCTCGTCCTCTTTGCTTGCTCTGTCAGTGGACTTTGTTGGCACAAAGCCAACTTGGTAGCCAAAAGGCTTGCCGATCTTTGCCAGCGTTTCTGCCGCCGGATTTGCTGTTCCTGCCTCCAGCTCAATGACCAACCGCCGCGTCAGCTTGAAGGCCTGCGCAAAGCGCGCCTTGGTCCTGACCCCTGATCTGGCCCGGGCCCTATGCAACTCGTCGGGCTTGTGACCGTAGCCCCGAAACTGGTCCGCCCGCAGGGAGAGCTTTCCGGCTTCATCAGCAGCCCTTCCGGGCTGCTTTGGCAGCGAATTCCTGGGGCGTCAGGTGCCCCAGGGCACTGTGAGGACGGCACGCATTGTAGTCCCGTCTCCAGGCTTCGATCTTGCTCCTGGCATCCTCCAGCGACAAGAACCAATGCGTGTCCAGGCATTCGTCGCGCAGGCGGCCGTTGAAACTCTCCACCAACCCGTTGTCGGTTGGCTTGCCCGGTCGGGAGAAGTCCAGCGTCACGCCGCGCTCATAGGCCCAGCGGTCCAGCGCCTTCGACACGAACTCGGGACCGTTGTCGACCCTGATCCGTTCCGGCGCACCACGATGTGCCGCGATCTGCTCGACCGCCTGCACGACGTGCTCACCCCGGATGCCACCGTCCACGACGATCGCCAGCGCCTCCCGGGTATCGTTGTCCACCAGCGTCAGGGCGCGGATCGGCGCCCGTCGAACAAGGCATCGGAGATGAAGTCCATCGACCATTGCTGGTTCGGCCTGGTCGCGACCTCCCGCTCCAGGCGTCGTGCCGCGGTGACGTGCCGTCGTGGACGTTTGCGGCGCAGGCTCAGACCTTCCAGACGGTACAGCCGATAGACGCGTTTCCTGTTCACGGCCCAGCCTTCGCGCCGGAGCAGGATATGGATGCGCGGGTAGCCGTAGCGGACACGCACCGCGGCAATCTCGCGGATCCGCAGTCTCAGGGGCGCCTGGTCGTCGCGACTGGAGCTATGACGCTGCGAAGAGCGGTGGAAGCGCAGCGCCGCACATCCCCGGCGTTCACTCACGCCGAACCTGTCCTGCACGTGCCGGACAAGGTCGCGCCAACGATCAGGCGTCAGGGCTTTTTTGCCAGCACGTCCTGCAGCATGGCCTTGTCCAGGCCAAGATCGGCCACCAGGCGTTTCAGCTTGGTATTCTCCTCCTGGAGCTGCCGGAGCTCCGAAGGGCCCAGGCCACCGTACTTCTGCTTCCAGCGGAAGAAGGTGGCCTCCGACACGCCCATCTTGCGGCACACCTCGGCCACCGCCGTGCCCAGCTCCGCCTGCTTCAAGGCGAAGGCAATCTGCTCTTCCGTGTAGTGGCTCTTCCGCATCACCCAGCCTCCGTTCAGGTCAACAATCCTGCCGGAAAACTCTCAGAATGGCCGGGCCAGTTTCCAGGTTTAAGGTCACTGAACCACGACCCGCGCGACAACCGCCTGCGCAACCTTCATGCCCTTTGCCAGCGCTGCCGCCTGCTGCACGACCGCACCTACCACCGCGCGCAGCCGTGGAAGACCATGCGTCGGCGCTGGCCATGGGTGACCTCTTCCTTGGCCTCTACGCGTGACCGAACCCTGAGTTAGGTCGGCCTGTAGCCTCCCACCTTTTCCTCGGCAAGAATGGCACCATTGATATAGAAAACGACAATCCTCTGATTATCAGATGCGCATTCAAAACCGAGCAATTGATCTGAGCCTGATAACGCTACATGCCAGTTCCAGGCTTCTTTTCGTCCTTTGGCGGCCGGTACCCAGGGGCGATGATGCTCTGTGCGCCGCGTCAATGCGTTTGGGCTTTACATACAGGAGCATTTCTCATGGCCAACGTCCTCGCCGAGCAGCTCATCGAGCGCTTCTTCCGCTACCTCGCGATTGAGAGCCAGAGCGATGCGAAGGCCACTATCGTACCCAGCACCCCCGGACAGCGCCGGCTGGCGGAGCTGCTGAAGACCGAATTAGAGGCGCTCGGCTTGCCGGACATCCACCTCGACGCGCATGGCATCCTGACTGGCCGGTTACCGGGAAACCGGGCGGGAGCGCCCTGCATCGGCTTCGTGGCGCATCTGGACACAGTGGATGTCGGCCTCTCCCCCGAGGTCAAGCCGCAGCGCATGATGTTCGAGGGCGGCGATCTGCCGCTGAACCGGGAGCAGGACATCTGGCTGCGTGTCGCCGAACACCCGGAGATCCTGGCCTATCGCGGGCAGGAGATCCTGCTCGGCGACGGCACCAGCGTCCTGGGCGCGGACAACAAGGCGGCCATCGCCGTGGTGATGACGCTGCTGGACCGGATGAGGGAGAGCGATGCGCCGCGCGGCGACATCATCGTGGCCTTCGTGCCAGATGAGGAAATCGGCCTGCGCGGCGCCAAGCTGCTGGACCTCGCGCGCTTCCCCGCCGCTTTCGCCTACACCATCGACTGCTGCGAGCGGGGCGAGGTGGTCTATGAGACCTTCAATGCCGCCAGCGTCACTGTAGACATCACCGGCGTCACCGCCCATCCCATGGCGGCCAAGGGCGTCCTGGTGAACCCCATCCTCATTGCCACCGAGCTGGTGGGCATGTTCGACCCTCTGCAGACGCCCGAGCATACGGAAGGGCGCGAGGGCTACTGGTGGTGCAACGGCATCACCGGCAACCAGAGCACGGCGCAGCTGCAGATCTCGATCCGCGACCATGACGGTGAGCGCTTCGCCGCCCGCAAGCGCTTCGCCGCCGAGGCGGTGGAGGCGCTGCGGGCACGCCACCCCCGCGCCCGCATCGAATGCCGCATCGAGGACAGCTACAGCAACATCGATGCGGCTCTGGGCAACGACCGGCACTGCGTGGAGCTGATCTTCCGCGGGCTGCGGGAGATGGGCATCGCGCCCAAGGTGATCGCGATGCGCGGCGGCACGGATGGCTCCGCTTTGTCCGCCCGTGGCGTGGCAACGCCAAACTATTTCACGGGCGCGCACAATTTCCACTCGCGCTTCGAGTTCCTGCCCGTCGGCTCCTTTGTCGAGGCCTACCGCCTGACCGAGCGTCTTTGCGCCCTGGCGGCTGAGGAACGGGAAAGCGCGGCTTGAGCGTTGGATCGACGCCGCTGGTAGTGGAAAGCTTCGCGGCCTCTCTGCCAGAAGCAGCCATCCGTTTCGTTGCTCAGCGTCTTCGCTTGGCTCCTTTGCGAAGTGGCTTGATCACGCTCCTCGGGTCATCATTGAGCAGTTGCGGTGATTGACAGTTGGCGCACATTCCCGACCAAGGCTGGCCTGTTGAGCTTCTATGCGGCTGCCAAAGGCGCAGTCGCACTGGCCTTCGCGAGGGGGATCGAAATGTCACAGATCAGGCCTGTTCTCTCCCAGTGCCATGCCAACGTCCCGCCGAGCTGGCTGCGAATTGTCGCCTCGATCACCCGTGAACCAAAGCCCCGTCGCGTCGGTTGCGCAACGGGCGGTCCGCCGCTTTCCGCCCATTGCAGACACAGCAATCCGGCGCAGGTATCCAGGCGCCAGGCGAGCTGGACCTTGCCGCCGGGCGCCGAGAGTGCTCCATGCTTGACCGCATTCGTTGCCAACTCGTGCAGCACCATGGCCATGGGCTGCACCGCCGTGGACGAAAGCCGGCAGGGTGGACCGCTCAGGATGATAGCCTCCTCCTGCTCGTACTGCCGGGAATGGGCCGCCAGTTCCCGCTCCGCTACGGTGCGGAGGTCAGCCGCCAGCCAGCCTTCCTGTGCAAGCAAGGAGTGCGCCCGCGCAAGCGCCGCCACGCGCGCCTCAACAGCCGCGGCAAAGGATCTGGGGTCATTTGCCGGCGTCAGGCGCAGCATGGATTGAACAACGGCCAAGGCATTCTTGGCGCGGTGATCCACCTCACGGGCCAGTAGGTTCTGCTTTTCCTCCGCCGCGCGCCGCTCGGTGATGTCGCGCAGCACGCCGGTAAAGAACCGTGCGCCGGCCGCGTCCTGCCACTCTCCAATGGATGCTTCGAGGGGAATAAGGGAGCCATCCTGGCGCAGCCCCTCGAGCTTGGTGACGGCGCCCAGGACGCGCCGCTCACCCGTGCGCAGGTAGTGCGCGAGGTAGCTGTCATGCCGCTCCGCATCGGGTGCGGGCATCAGCATGGAAATGTTCTGCCCAACCACCTCCACCGCCGCATGACCGAAGATGTGCTCAGCTCCCTGGTTGAAGGACTGGACGATGCCTTGCACGTCCATCACCACAATGGCGTCGGGTGCCGTGTCCACCAAAGCGCGCATCCGTGCCTCGCTTGCGGCGAGCGCCGCCTCGACCCCTTTGCGGTCATGGATGTTGGCGATGACGCCGAACCATTCCGCGATCCGGCCCCCGTCATCGAGGATCGGCACACCCCGCGCCTGGTGCCAAAGCCACTGCCCATCCCGTGCCCGAACGCGGTACTCGACGCTCACGGGCCTTCTCTCGGCCATTGCCTGCCGCCACTCCGCTACCGTCGGCTCGACGTCGTCGGGGTGCAGTGCTCGCAGCCAGCCTCTCCCGCGCAACTCCTCCCCGCCTTGCCCGGTCAGAAGTTCCCATCCCCGGCTTTCGAGAATGTAGCCATCCGGCTCTGCACGCCAGAGTGCTGCGGCGCCAGCTTCGACCAACGCCCGATGACGCCGTTCGCTGGCTGCCATGGTCGCACCTGCGGAACTGATCGCCGCGCGCAGGGATTCGAACTCGGTGACACCCAGGCGATGCGAGGCAGGCGAGAAGGACACGAGGGTATTTCCCCCGCCTCCTGCCGCCACGGTCTCAGCCTGCTTCTGCAAAGTAGCAATGGGATTGAGAACGCGACCACCCAGCCACAGGGCAAAAGCCAACGCAAGCACCAGCGCGGCTGCCCCGCCCAGCACCAAGGTCATGATGGGTGGGCGCCAACTCGCGTGGTAGGCAGCAATGGGTTCAAGCACCATCAAGGTCCATCCGGGGGTGCCTGAGATGCGCTGAAAGGCGAGCTTGACCTCCTCTCCAGCCAAAGTCCTGCCGGAGGCTAGGCCGTCCGTCTGCCCGTTGGTGGCCTCCGCGTACCAGTCCGGAACCTGCCGGCCAATGAAATTCCCGGCCTCCCGCGAGCGCGCGATGATGATGTTCTGGCCGTCGGCAATGGTCGCGACGGCGCCACCTGAAAGATTCGGTGCGGCGAGGAGGCCGGAGAGCCGTTCCGGATCGATGCGCGTGCCGATCACCGCAACGCCGCGGCCCTCCCGCAGCACGGGAACGTTGACGATAATGACTGGTCGTTGGGAGATGGCACCGGTCAGGAGGTTGCTGACACTCGGCCTCGCCCTCTCCAGCGCTGTTCGCGTTATCGCAGAGGCGGCAGTCGTCGGAAGCCTCGCGCCGAACGCACGGTCAGTGTCGATCCGGATGCGAAGATCGGGCCCGACCAGCCCGACGGAGGAGCCCACGGCCTCTGCGGCGCGGCGCGCATGCGTGTAGAAGGCCTTCAGATCCCCATCGGCTCCCCCATCGAGCGAGGGGGACGTGGCAAGGGCGGACAGCGTGGAAACATGATTGGCAATCTCGCGGCTAATGACGAGGGCTACACCGCGGGCGGTGTCACGTAGCCGGTCCTCGAAGGCGCGCTGGAAGCTGCCCATGGCCAGCCATGCACCAACCGCGCCGACACTCAGTGCTGGCAGGAGAGCAACAAAGACAATGGCTGCAAGGTGGATCCGTAGGGGACGTGGACCGAACAGAAATCTTGAGGCCTTTTGTCTTTCTCGAGAGGTTGCCAAGAGGGTGATCCCGTTAAGATCCACAGTGCACGTTATGAGAGTGTCTTATGGATTTCTACACAACCAGGGACTTTTTTGGGTTGCCGGACCTGTGATGAGCGCTGCGGTGGGATCGTCTCCCATTGAGGATGGAACATGGCCTTGCAGGGCCACGGTATGGAGGGCGACATGGAAATCGAAGCTCATCCCCTTATCGAGCGTGTCGAGGGCCGCCTGGAACGCCTTGGCCTTAATGCCGAGGAGGCCCTGCGTGCCGCGGGCCTGCCCCCGGACCTGTTGGAGAACATCCGCCAGGGCAAGGCCCGCGTGCCCCGCGGCCAATCGCTGGTCCGCCTGTCAGAGGCGCTGTCCACCTCCGTGGCCTACCTCGTCGGCCTCGACCCGGACGCGCAGCCACCCCAGGAACTTCTTGAAGAGGACCAGGCTAACCTGGGCCTGCTTGCCGCCGACGAGGACGCGCTGCTCCGGGCGTACAGGCGCCTGGACATCCCGGCTCGCGCAGCCGCGCTGCACGTCATGCTGACCATGGCAGGCCCCGAGCCTCAGCCAACAGGTAGGCATGGGAAACGTGCCAAGTTGGCCTGAACAGTGACAACTGCTGCTCGACCTTCAAAGCTCCGGCATGCTGCGCAAGTTGGCGCCGCAAGGCTTGTAGAGTTGCATGACAACCCTAAACCAGCCTGATAACCTTTTATTATCGTGCTCGCCGTAAATCAGATGGCTTTTAGCCAAAGTTATGTCTGATAACCCATATTTGTCGGAGGCCGGCTGGAAACTCATGCGGAACGACCGAGGCGCCTGACGAGGAGCATGACGGAAGCGGCGTAGAGGAAGGCCCCGGCGGAAGCGATGGTTCGTTCGAAGTCCTTGGCCAACCTGCGGTTACGGTTCAGCCAGGCGAAGGTTCTCTCCACCACCCAACGTCTCGGCTGCACGGCGAAGCCGATCTGGCCCTTGGGTTTGCGGATGATCTCGGGCGTGATGCAAGTCGCCTTGGCGACGCGCTCTCCCACGTAAGCGCTGTCGGCGAAGACCTTCTTGATAAAGGGGAAGCGTTTGCGCGAAGCCTTCAAGGTCGGCACCGCCTCATCCCTGTCCTGGATGTCAGCGGAATGGCTGCGCGGCACCAGAGGCCGCCCTGCGGTATCGACCATGATGTGCCGCTTGCGACCTTTGATCTTCCTGCCCGCGTCATAGCCATGCGGACCTCCGGCCTCAGTGGTTCTGACGCTCTGGCTGTCGATCACCGCGGCACTGGGGCTGGCGTCTCGGCCCAACCTTTCCAGCTCCAGCAGGACCAGGCGATGAGCCAGCGCTTCAAACAGGAACCAGCCTTAGACGGTTTGCTTGGGCGGGAACCGCTCCGGTAGCATGCGCCAGGGGCAACCGCTCCGCAGGACGAAGAAGATCGCCTCCAACACCAGCCGAGGGGGCCAGGTCCGGTGCCGCCCCGTCCGCCGGGCCTGCGGCATCATCGGCTCCAGCACTGCCCATTCCGTCTCCGTCAGGTCGCTGGCGATACGCAGCCCTGCTCGGCTATGCTGCTTCTGGCTGGTCAGGGCCCACATCAGGCGCTCCAACTTGGTCTCGGCAACCCGCTGAAATCATGCCCGCCCCGGCCAGCCAATCCTCGTTCCATTCCCGTTTCCAGCCAGCCTCTTAGTCAGGAAGTTATTGGCAGAGAACATTCTGTACAGAATATCAAATTTACAAAAATTTTTACTGTAACGACGGCTCATTGTCTATTTTGCCATATTATCCTAGTATAATTTCACTAAAAATCATCTCATTCAAAATATTATCACGTGATATTTTAAATAGGGACCGGCACCAAGCGGCCGCTCCACCCCATAGGGGCGATTTGGTCATCAGGCAGGAAAACCTCTTGTGCATGACGTAACGGCTCCGAGAACTCGCGGCAGCCCGTTTGGAAAGCGGCGGACGGCCTTGAACTGAAGCAGCGGGACTGCGTGCTTGCAGGAGGGAGACGGAATTCCATCAAAGGCGCGACTCGAGGCCGATGTGCAGGATGGCGAATCCGCACATTCCCCGCCGATCAGGCGGGCGGCAGTTATCCACCGTAGCCGGGTTATCCCGGGGGATTTTGCGATGCGGCTGTGGGAGTTTGCGAGGGAATCCGGGTTATACCGTGGGGTTTTGCGAGCACTCCAATTAGTAAACAACTAGATCTTCCTAGATGTTTCATCGCAAAGTCCCACGCTTGCGACAGCCGGCTGAAACCGTCACTTTGCTTATTGATGAGATGGTAAATTTCGGAGCGAAGCCATGGCCGATGCAGCGAAGGGAGTGCGGCAACTCGTCCTGCTGCATGGCCGCGAGCAGGCCCGGACGCTGGCGGATCCTAGTGACCAGTCCCTGGTCAAGATCGCCAGCGAAGTGCTCGGAGATGAAAGCGGCCAGAAAGGCTACAGCTATTCCGGTCTGTGTCTGACCTCCCTGCCGCACCGGAAGCCCGGCGACGATGAAGCCTGGATCCGCACCGTCGGGCCCTTGACGCTGATCATTGAGCCCGGCCGGATCGTGATGGGCGACGGCCAGCCGAAGCTCATGGGCGTGCCTTTCGGAGCGCGCGCCCGCCTGATCCTGATTTATCTCCAGACGCAGGCCGTGCTGACCGACAGCCGCGAGGTAAGCCTTGGCCGCTCGATGCGTGAATGGATGAAGAGGCTCGGCCTGGCGGTCGGCGGGGAGACGGCCTCGACGCTGCGCGAGCAGGCACGGCGCATTGCGACCTGCTCCATGCGCTTCTCATGGCAGACAGAGCCCAGCAAGTCTGGCCGTCCCACGATGATGACCAACGAGCGCATCATCAAGTCCGGCTTGTTCTTCCAGGAGGGTACAGGGGATGACCGGCAAGGCAGCCTGTTCGAAGATCGGGTGCTGTTGGACTCCGACTTCTTCGACCAGTTGCGCCGCCATCCGGTACCTCTGCAGGACGCGGCTATCCGGCAGTTGAAGGACAGCGCCGCAGCTCTCGATATCTATGTCTGGCTGGCCTACCGGCTGCACCACCTCAACAAGCGCACCCCGATCGGCTGGAAGGACCTGCACCAGCAGTTTGGGGGCAGTTACAAGAACCTGTTTCAGTTCAAGCCACGCTTCCTCGCTTCGCTAGCTGAGGCTGTGGCGGCCTATCCGGAGGCCCGAGTAGACGTCGAGGATACGCACATCGTGCTGCACCCGAGCCCCCCTCCTATACGCAAGCTTGCCTGACCCACGGGGCGTGGGGCTTTGCGATAAGCATGGAAGAGCGACTTCAACGCCTTGGCCACAGCCCAGGCGCTTCTTTGTAAAGAACGCGCCATCGCAAAACCCCACACCCTGCGTAGCCGCTCTAGATGCGCCGTAACGGTAAGGTCCAGGCCAGCAAGGCGTTCATGACGGCAAAGGCTGCCACCGCCATGAAGGCGATGCTGAAGCCGGCGTCGATCCGTGCCGCTGTCGTGGCGCGTATCGCGTCCGGCAGGGCGGCCAGGGCAGCGGGGCCGTGCCGCACCATGTCGGCGAAGACCGCGGCGGCCGCGCTGTCCTGGCTGAGGATTGCGAACAAAGCGCCGATCACGACCGTGACGCCTGCTGCCGAGCCGACCGAACGCGACAGTTGCACCGAGGCTGCCGCCGCTCCCAGCATGGCAGGCGGTGCCAGCGCCTGAGCCGTGACCTGCGCCACCGGCATCGCCGAACCTTGGAACACCGCGACAAGGGCAAGCATCGCCGGCAACCCCCAAGGGCCCAGCACCGCGCCGGCCTGATGATGTCCGAAGGCGACCAGCAGCAAACCCAGCGCTGCCGCCGTTTGTCCGACCGCGGGGAAGATCGCCAAGCGTCCAGTACGGGTCACGAGCCATCCTGTTACCAGCGAGCCCATCCCGACCGTTGCCGTCAGTGGCAGCATCAGCAAGCCGATCTGAGCCGCCGAAGCGCCATCCACCGCCTGCAGGTGGATCGGCAGAAGGGTCACCTCGCTGACCAGCAGGGCGCCCGAGCAGGCGGCCATGGCGTTGGCACGCCACATGGCCGGACGCCGCAGCATCTCCAGCGGGAACAAGGGCTGCACCGCCCGCTGTTCGAACCGCAGGAGGAGCACGAGGCAGAGCAGCGACACGCCGAGGCTGGCGGCGGTCCCCACCAGTGTCGCGGCGTCGACTGGCTGCACCTGTTCCAGCGCCAGCAGCAGAGGCACTACGAAGCCGGCGAACAGCAGCAGGCCTGGCCAGTCGAAGCCACCCCGCGTCCTCCGGACAGGATGGACCGGCAGGCGCAGCGCCAGCAGCATGGCCAGTGCGCCCAGGGGCAGGTTGATGAGGAACACCGAGGGCCAGCCGAAGAACTGCGTCAGCACGCCGCCCGCCACGGGGCCAAAGGTGGAGGAGACCACGATCACCGCGGCCAGTATGCCCTGCGCACGGCCGAGCTGGCGCCGCGGCACGTTCTCGCCAAGCAACGCCTGGGACAGCACCATCAGCCCCCCGCCGCCGAAGCCCTGCAGGACTCGCGCCGCTGTCAGCGACAGGATGCCTTGTGCCAAGGCGCACAGCACCGAGGCCATCACAAATAGCACCAGCGCCACGAGCAGCAGGCGCCGCCGTCCGAAGGCGTCGCCAAGCCGCCCATACACCGGGGCCGCCACAGTGCTGGCAACCAGGTAGGATGCCACCACCCAGGACACCCGCTCCACGTCGCCGAAGGCTCCGGCCATGGCGGGAAGGGCCGCTGCCACGATGGTGCCATCCACCACGGCGAGAAAGATGGGCAGCAGGATGGGCGGGAAGATCCGCCACAAGGAAGGCCATGCCGGCTCCTCGGCGGAGGCTGGCGTGTCGGGGACAGCGTCGGACGTCATCAGGGCAAGGTGAACCAGACCCGAGCCTTTGGCCAGCAGCCTGGCGTGACCGCTCATCGCATCACTGCCTCAGAGCAGCCAGGCCGGTTCCGGCCCTGTCCACCATTATGAGGAACGGCAGTCAGGCGTCCATTTTTCACCAGATGCCAGCATGATGAGGCTGTTCATCGAGGGTGAAGGGGGCAAGGTTCGGCCGGGAGCGGACTGGCAGGCTCAGGGGTTTAGCCGGATAGAAGCGGACGTCTGACTTCGGATATTCGACCGCCGGGTTCGGTCCATTGCCACCTCCCGTTCCCTGGCTGTCCCCCTCCCCTGGTAAGGGCGGCACCGGCTTCTCCAGGAAGGATCGAGAAGCGGGAATAGCTGGCTCCCCCGGCCATGGAAGAGGCTCGTGCCGCCCATCAGCCGAGCTTCGGGAGCTTGGATGCTCCCGGACTGATCAGAATCGCGTCCACAATGATCCCGAAGATATGGTCGGAGCGGGACGCAAGCGCCGGTTGATCCGCTACCCAAGAAAGCGCGCCGACGAACGCGAACAGGTCGGCGCCGTCCATATCGGCACGGGCTTCCTTTGCGGCCTGTGCCCGGCCGAGGAGGCGCGTACCGGCAGCCTTCATTGCAACACATGACACATGGAGCGCCGACGTCTCGTCCTCGATCGCGGCCACCATCGACTTGATCGCGCCACTGTAGTTGCTTGCCACTGCCACCGTCTCGCGCAGCCATGTCACCAGAGCTGCACCGGGCGTGTCCGATGCCTCCAGGTCGCCTGCCCGCACCGTCAGCGCGTCGAAGCTGCTGCGGAGGAGGGCCTCCAACAGCGCCTCGCGGGTCGGGAAGTGCCGGTAGAGCGTACCGAGCCCCACCCCGGCCGTGCGCGCAATGTCGCGCAAGGAGGCATCCGCCCCTCCCGCGGACAGGAGGTCGCGCGCGACCGACAGGAGATGATCATGATTCTTCTTCGCGTCGGCGCGCATGGCTCTCCGGCTTGACAAACGGATCACTGCTCCGAATATGCGGGACAGTGCTCCACATAGATGGCTTATCTGGAGCGAAGGAGACAGCCATGTCTACAGGGACGATGAAGGCGGCCAAGCTACACGAGTTTGGCGGCCCCGGCGTGCTCCGCTACGAGGATGCGCCCCGGCCTGCCGCAGCACCCGGCGAGGTGCTGGTCCGCGCCCATGCCGCCGGCCTGAATCCCCCCGATTGGTACCTGCGGGACGGTTACCGCGCACTGCCTCCGGAGTGGCGGCCCGACCCCTCCTTTCCCCTTATCCCTGGTACGGATGTGTCAGGCGTCGTCGAGGCGGTTGCCGACGACGTGAGGGGCTTCAACCTCGGCGACGAAGTTTACGCGATGGTGCGCTTTCCCGAGAACCTGATGAAGGGCAGTGGCGCCTACGCTGAATACGTCAGCATTCCAGCACCGGAGCTGGCGCTCAAACCCGTGGGCATCGACCATGTCCATGCGGCCGGCGCGCCCATGTCGCTGCTCACGGCATGGCAGTTCCTGATCGAGCTGGGCCACGATGAGCCGAACCCGTTCCAGTCCTTCCGGCATGAGCCGGTGCCGCTCCAGGGCAAGACGGTTCTCGTCAACGGCGCCAGCGGCGGCGTTGGGCACCTGGCCGTCCAATTGGCGAAGTGGCAGGGGGCACGCGTTATTGCCGTCGCGTCCAGCAGGAACGAGGCGTTGCTGCGCGACCTCGGCGCCGATCAGTTCATCGATTACACCACGACAGCGGCCGAGGAGGTCGCGTGTGACGTGGACCTCGTTCTCGACGCGGTCGGCGGTGCGAAAATGGGCCGCTTCCTGCACGCCGTGAAGCGAGGCGGAGCCCTGTTCCTGGTCAACCCGCTCGGCTTCATTGATCACGAGGAAGCTGAGACGCTGGGGGTCAGGGTTTCATCGACACAGGTCCGCTCGAACGGCGCGCAATTGGCGGAAGCCGCTCGCCTGCTCGCCAACGGTACCGTCCGCGTAATCGTGGACAGCACATACCCGCTGTCTGATGTCTCACGGGCGCATGAACGTGCCACCAGCGGCAGCATTCAGGGCAAAATCGTCCTCACGATGGACTGACCATCAAGAGCTTGGGCCCGGATTGTCGGCAGCGCCGATAGGGCCTGGAAGCCCGATGTTCCAGGTGGAAGTGCCCTGAAAGGTCGAGCAAAAAGGCTTATGCAAGACCTGAAATGGCTGGAGACCTTTGTCTGGGTTGTGGAACTGGGTGGATTCCGGGCCGCCGCCGCCCGGCTCAACACCACGCAGCCCTCGGTCTCGGCCCGTATCGACCAGCTGGAGCGGCAACTCGGCGTTACCCTCTTCAGCCAGGGAAGCCGTCGCCGTGAGCTGACCCGCGAGGGGCTGGTGGTGCTGGACTATGCCCGGCGCATGCTGGAGTTGCAGCAGGAACTGCAGGAGGCCATCCGGCAGCCCAATGCCGTCCGTGGCGTGCTGAGGATCGGCGTGGCCGAAACCCTGGTGCACAGCCTGATGCCCCGGCTGCTGGAATCGATCGGCGCCAGCTACCCGCAAGTGGTGCTCGACCTGATGGTGGACACCACGAACATTCTCTCCGACCAGCTTCGGAAGGGCGAGATCGATATCAGCATGCAGGTGGGCCCCGTGGCTGACCCGCGCGCCGTCAGCCGCCGGCTCTGCCATTTCCCGCTGGGTTGGGTGGCGAGCCCGGCCTTGCCACTGCGGGAAGGCCCTCTGCCGCTGGCGGAGCTGACACGATGGCCGGTGATCAGCTTTTCCCACAACAGCCCTTTGGCGGCGGAGATCCAGCGCGCCCTGGCGGCGAGCGGCACGCCCGATGTCCGGCTCTGGGGCAGCGCCTCGCTGACCCTCATGGTCCGCATGGCCCAGGATGGCGCGGGCTGCTGCATTCTGCCGCTGGCGGTCCTGCGCCGGGAGATCGCGGCCGGCCTGCTGCGGGTGCTGGAGGTGACCGATGTCGTCCTGCCGCGCAACGCCTTCTATGTCAGCTACCTGCGCAGACCCGACAACTTCCTGGCCGCCATGGTGGCGGAGCGGGCTTCGGCCATCGGCGGAGAACTGGAGAAAGCGGCGCAAGGTGATCAGGAATCCTGATCAAAGTTATCCAGAATGACGATTCGACAGCGGCTCGAAACCGCCGCCTAATCGCCCGAAATCCGGAGCCGCAGGGGACATGCGGCCCGGAAGCGGCCGGCAAGCCGGCAGGGAAACGCTTGTCGCCCGGAAGCCTTCTCAAAAGAACAGAGGCTCCGCGATCATGTTCAAGACCTTGCTGGCTGGCGGCCTGGCCGCGGCCGCCCTGGCTCTGCTGCATCCCGCCCAGGCACAGTCGCCGCTGCCGCCCGAGCTGAAGCTCAGCATCGCCGCCGTGACGCAGCCGGTGCCGACCAACCCGCAATACACCACCGTCGACCTGCCGATCCTGCGGGACGGGTTGCAGAAGGCCTCGGGCGGCCAGATCACGGTCCAGGTCAGCAGCCATGCCGAGCGCAACCTGGGGGGCAGCGAGATCGTCCGGCTGGTCCGCTCGGGGCAGGTGGAGATCGGCGCCGGCACCCTCTCCACCCTCTCGGGCGATGTGCCGATCCTCGATGGCATCGATCTCTCCGGCCTCAGCCCGGATATCGGCCAGGCCCGGCGCATCGCCGAGGCCATGCTGCCGCTCGCCAACAAGGAGCTGGAGCGCTTCAACACCCGGCTGGTGGTGGTCTATCCGTTTCCGGCGCAGGTGCTGTTCTGCCGCAGCGCCTTCACCAGCCTGGCCGATCTGCGGGGGCGCAAGATCCGCACCTTCGGCAACTCGCTGGTCGATCTGGTGCAGAAGATCGGTGCGCTGCCGGTCAGCATCGGCTTCCCCGAGGTCTACAGCGCCCTGGAGCGCGGCGTGGTCGACTGCGCCGTGACGGGCACCGGCAGCGGCGCCGCCGCCCGCTGGCCGGAGGTCTCCTCACACATCTCCGATCTGCCGCTCTCCTGGGCGGTGGCCGGCTACATGGTCAACCTCTCCTGGTGGAACCGGCTGGACCCCGCCGCCCGCGCCCTGCTGGAAGACACCTTCGCCCGGATGACCGACGCGCTCTGGACCCTGGGCGATGCCGCCACGCGCGATGGCATCGACTGCAACACGGGCAATGCCGCGGCCTGCAGGATCCACAGCCTCGCGCCGCGCCCGATGACCGAGGTCAAGGCCACCGAGGACGACCGCGCCCTGGTGCGCGAGGCGATGCAGACCACGGTGCTGCCGGGCTTCGTCAAGCGTTGCGGCGCGCGCTGCGGCGAGATCTACAACCGGATGATCGCGCCGATCTCCAAGGTGGAGTACCGGCCGTGACGGCGCGGGCCGGGGCCGCCGCCCCGGCGCCGCTGCGGCTGGCGCGGGGCCTGCGCGCGGGGCTGGACCGGGCCGGGCGGCTCATGGCCTACCTCGCCGGCTGGAACTACATCCTCTGCGCCCTTTTCATCACCGCCGACATCGTCGGGCGCACCGCCTTCGGCGTTTCCAGCGCCGCGACGGTGGAGATCACCGGCTACATGCTGGCCTGCGGCATCTCCTGGTCGCTGGCGCATACCCTGGCGGCGCGGGCGCATATCCGGGTGGATGTGCTGGTCAACCGCCTGCCGTTGCGGCCGCGCGCCACGCTGCATGTGCTGGCGCTGCTGCTGCTGGGCGGCTTCGCGGCATTCCTGGCCTGGGCCGGCTGGTCGCTGCTCGACGAATCGCTGCTCTTCGACGCGCATGACAACAGCGCCCTGCACATCCCGCTGGCCCTGCCGCAGGGTATCTGGGCCTTCGGCCTGCTGGTCTTCCTGCTGATGATCGCGGCCCTGCTGCTGGAGGCGGCGCTGACCCTGCTCTGCGGCCGCTTCGGCGAGGCGGATGCGCTGCTCGGCTCCCGCAGCATCGACGACGAGGCCGGCGAGGCGCTGGAGGCGGTGGCCATGGCGCGGAAGGGGCAGGCCGCATGATCGCGCTGGTCTTCCTCCTGGGCCTTCTGGGGCTGTTGTTCTTCGCCGCCGCCAGTGGCGGCCCGGCTCTGCCGCTGGCCGAGATCATGGGCCTCGTCGCGGTCTTCCTGGTGTTCTTCGGCGCCGGGGTGCACATCGCGGCGGTGCTGGGCATCCTGGCGGTGCTCACCGGGCTGCTGTTCTCCGACCGCCCCTTCTGGCTGTTCGCGGGCCAGACCTTCTGGGGCCCCTCCAGCAATTTCGTGCTGATTGCGGTGCCGCTCTTCCTGCTGATGGGCGAGATCCTGCTGCGCGCCGGGCTGTCGGACCGGCTCTACCGGGCGCTGAACGTCTGGCTCAACCGCCTGCCGGGCGGGCTGCTGCACACCAACATCGCCTCCTGCGCCCTGTTCTCGGCCATCTCCGGCTCCTCCGTCGCCACGGCGGCCACCATGGGCTCGGTCGCGCTGCCCTATTTCGAGGGCACGAAGTACAGCCAGCGCATGGTGCTGGGCTCGCTGGCGGCGGGCGGCGCCATGGGCAACCTGATCCCGCCCGGCATCACCTTCATCGTCTATGGCCTGATCACCGAGACCTCGGTGGGCGCGCTCTACATCGCGGCGCTGGGGCCGAGCCTGCTGGTCACGGCGCTGTTCGTGGCCGTCATCGTGCTGCACGGGCTGCGCAACCCCATGGAGCGCCCGCCGCCGGTGCCGATCGGCCTGAAGCTGCGCGCCCTGGGCGGCCTGGTGCCGACCCTGCTGCTGATGCTGCTGGTGCTGGGCTCCATCTATGGCGGCTACGCCACGCCCACCGAGGCGGCGGCGCTCGGCGTGGTCGGCGCCGCGGGCTTCGCCGCCTTCGAGGGCAAGCTCTCCTGGCGCATGCTGAACGCCTCCGCCGAGGCCACGGCGCGCAACACGGCGCTGCTCGGCCTGATCATCCTGGGCGCCTACCTGCTGAACTACGTGCTGACCCTGATCAACGTGCCGCAGGCGGTGGTCGGGCTGATCGGCGGGCTGCCGGTGCCGCCCTGGGTCATCATGCTGGCCATCATCGGCATGTACTTCGCCCTCGGCACCTTCATGGAGGGCTTCTCCATGATCATCACCACGGTGCCGGTCGTGTTCCCCATCGTCGTCGGCCTGGGCTATGACCCGATCTGGTTCGGCGTCGTCGTCACCATGCTGGTCGAGATCGCCCAGATCAGCCCGCCCGACGGCACGGTGATGTACGTGCTGCAGGGCATGCGCCCGCGCGGCGGGCCGATCACCGATGTCTTCGCCGGCGTCATGCCCTTCCTGCTGGCCTATCTGCTGGCCGTCGGCCTGCTGATGGTCTGGCCCCGCATCGCCCTGTGGCTGCCGGCGATGATGGGCTGAGCGCCGCCATGACCCTCCCTCCCGATTTCGCTCCCGGAGCCTCCGTGTCCACAGATCCCTTCATCCGCGTCGGCATCGACATCGGCGGCACCTTCACCGACCTGCAGATCCTGGACGAGCGCCACGGCACCCTGCACAGCCTGAAGACGCCGACCACGTCCGAGGACCCCTCCATCGGCCTGCTAGCCGGGCTGGAGCAGGCGGCGGCGCAGTTCGGCTTCGCCCTGCCGGACATCCGGCTGCTGCTGCACGGCACCACCATCGCCACCAACGCGGTGCTGGAGCGGCGCCTGGCGCGCGGCGTGCTGCTGACCACCGCCGGCTTCGAGGATGTGCTGGAGATCGGCCGCCATGCCCGGCGGGACATCTATGCCGCCCGCCAGCGCCGCCCGGCGCCGCTGATCCCGCGCGACCGCCGCTTCGGCGTGCCCGAGCGGATGCGCGCCGACGGGACCGCCGAGCGGGTGCTGGACCCCGCTGCGCTGGAACCGCTGGCCGCGCGGATCGAGGCGGCGGGGGCCGAGGCCGTCGCCGTCACGCTGCTGCATGCCTATGTGAACGGCGCGCATGAGGCGATGCTGGGCGAATGGCTGGCCCGCCGCTTCCCCGGCCTGCCGGTCTCGCTCTCCTCCGACATCAGCCCCGAGATCCGCGAGTATGAGCGCAGCTCCACCACGGTGCTGAATGCGCTGCTGATGCCGGTGGTGGGCCATTATCTCGGCCAGCTTTCGGCGCGCCTGCGGGCGGCGGGGCTGCGGGCGCGGCTGCTGCTGGTGCAGTCCAACAGCGGCGTCTGCTCGCCCGAGGTGGCGGCGCGCCAGCCGGCACGGCTGCTGCTCTCCGGCCCCTCGGGCGGGGCGCTGGCCACGCTGCGCATGGCGGAGGCGCTGGAGCGGCCCAGCCTGCTCGGCGTCGACATGGGCGGCACCAGCTTCGATGTCTGCGTCGTGCGCGAGGGCGCGGTGACGCAGATGACCCAGGGCGAGATCGACGAGCTGCCGGTGCGCCTGCCGATGATCGAGATCCGCACCATCGGCTCCGGCGGCGGCTCCATCGCGGTGATCGACGAGGCGGGGCGGCTGCGCGTCGGTCCGCGCAGCGCCGGCTCCCGCCCCGGCCCCGTCTGCTACGGCCGCGGCGGCACCGAGCCCACCGTGACCGACGCCAATCTGGTGATGGGCCGGCTGGACCCGCGCTATTTCCTGGGCGGCCGCATGGCGCTCGACCTCGACGGCGCGCGGGAGGCGATCCGCGCCCGGCTCGGCGCGCCGCTCGGCCTCGGGCCGGAGGCGGCGGTGGAAGGCATGATGACCGTCACCAACACCAGCCTGGCCACCGCCGCGCGGCTCAGCCTGTTCGAGAAGGGGCTGGACCCGCGCGATTTTAGCCTGCTCTCCTTCGGCGGCGCCGGCGGGCTGCACGCCATCCCGGTGGCCGAGGAGCTGGGCATCGGCGAGGTGGTCTTCCCCGCCGATGCCTCCACCTTCTCCGCCTATGGCATCCTGCATTCCAACATCGTGCACGACCTGGCGCGCAGCCGCGTGATCCCCGCCACGGCGGCGAGCCTGGACTTCATCGGCGCCACCCTGGCGGAGCTGCGCACGCGCGGCGCCGCCCTGCTGGAGGAGGATGGCGTGCCGGCGGACCAGCGCCGCACCGCCGTCTCGGCCGACCTGCGCTACAAGGGCCAGGCCTCGGAGCTGGTGGTGCCCTGGCCGGAGGCGGCGGCGGATGAGGAAGCTCTGGCCCGCGTGCTGGCCGCCTTCCATGAGAGCCATCAGGCCCGCTTCTCCTACGCCAACCCGGACGCCCCGGTGGAGCTGGTGGCGCTGCGCCTCTCGGCCACCGGCCTGCTGCCCGCCGGCGAGATCCGTCGCGGCGAGGCCGCCGCCGCGCTGCCCGCCGCCGAGACGCGCCCCGTGCTGCTGGACGGGCGCTGGCAGCCGGTGGCCGTGCACCGCCGCGCCGCCATCACGGGCGAGACCTCCGGCCCGGCGCTGATCGAGGAGGACTACACCACCATCCTGCTGAGCGCCGGCTGGCGCTGCGCGCCCGGCCCGGAGGGCACGCTGATCGCGCGCAGGATGCCGCAGGGAGACGCCGCATGAACGCCACACCTCCACCCACGCCCACCCTCGGCCCCGTGACGCTCGAGGTGCTGCGCAACGCCTTCACCGCCGTGGCGGCGGAGATGGATGTCACCGTCTGGCGCACCAGCCGCTCCACCATCGTGCGCGAGATGCTGGATTATTCCACGGCGGTGTTCGACGCGGAGGGATACAACGTCGCCCAGTCCGCCCGCATCCCCGGCCACCTGAACTCGATGAGCGCCGGCCTGCTCACCATCATCCGCGACTTCCTGCCGCTGGAGGCATGGGACGAGGGCGATGTGGTCATCACCAACGACCCCTATTGCGGCGGCCAGCACATCCCCGACATCCTGGCCTTCCGGCCGGTGGTGGTCGGTGGCCGGCGCATCGCCATCGTCGGCACGCTCTGCCACCATCTGGACATGGGCGGCATGGCCGCCGGCAGCTACGCCGCCACGGCCACCGAGATTTTCCAGGAGGGGCTGCGCATCCCGCCGCTGAAGCTGGTGCGTGCCGGCGTGATGAACGAGGACGTGCTGGCGATGATGCGCCAGAATGTCCGCCGCCCGGACATGCTGTGGGGCGACCTCCAGGCGCAGCTCGCCTCCCTCGCGGTGGGAGAGGGGACGATGCAGCGCCTCGCCGCCCGCTTCGGCGCCGCCACCATTCTGGAGGCCTGCCGCCAGCTGCTGGACGGCTCGGAGCGCGCCATGCGCGCGATGATCGGCCGCATCCCCGACGGGCGCTACAGCTTCGAGGATTTCCTCGACGATGACGGCATCCTGCCCGACCCCATCCGCATCCACGCCGCCATCGAGGTGCGGGGCGAGGAGATGGTGGTGGACCTCTCCGGCTGCGGCCGGCAGGCGGCGGGGCCGGTGAACGCCACGCTGGCTTCCTCCGGCTCGGCGGTGGCCTATGCCGTGCTGGCCGTGGCCGACAGCGACATCCCCGCCAATGCCGGCTGCTACCGGCCGGTGCGCATCATCGCGCCGGAGGGTAGCATCGTGCATGCCAGCCACCCGGCGCCGGTGGCCAACCGCGTGGCCGTGGCGCACCGGCTGGCCACCACCATGTTCGGCGCGCTGCACCAGGCGGTGCCGGGGCGGGTGCCGGCGGCCTATTACGGCGTCTCCTATGTCTGCTCCTTCCAGACCATCGGCGAGGATGGCGCGCGCGGCGTGCTGGTCGAGATCGAGATCGGCGGCACCGGCGCCTATCACGACCAGGACGGGCTGAACGCCTGGGCCTACGGCATGCACAACAACGCCTCCATCCCTGTCGAGATGATCGAGGCCGAGGTGCCACTGACCCTGACGGGCTATGGCCTGCTGGATGGCTCGGGCGGCGCCGGGCGGCACCGCGGCGGGCTGGGCCTGTTCCGCGAATGGCGGGTGGACAGCGCCGCGGCGGTCTTCACCGCCAATCTGGAACGCTTCAAGTTCCGCCCCTACGGGCTGGAAGGTGGTGAGCCGGGCAGCGCTGGCGCGCTCTACCTGATCCACGATGGCGAATGGCGGCCATTGCCCTCCAAGGTGAACAACCTGCCGTTGCGGCGGGGCGACACCATCCGGCTGGAGACTTCGGGCGGCGGCGGCTACGGCCCGCCGGGGGAGCGCGGCGCGGCAGAGCGGGCGAACGACGCTGCCTGCCGCTATGTGCGCCCTCCCAGTGCCGCCGCCGCGGCTGGCTGAGGGCGCCGGCGTCGGCCAGATGCGTGACATGCTGGCCCGCCGCTGAGCGGAGCATGGAGGCCCCGTCTCTGGCTCGACGCCACCCACATGAAGGTTCGCGACGGCAACCGTGGCGCGATCATCGCCCCTGCGGTCAATGAGGGCGGCAAGCGCGTGGTGCCCCGTGCTGTCCCCTGAACCGCCCCGCGTCCGTCCGGGGCAAGGGTGTCAGGCTGCCCGCCATGGTCGCCTGACCCATTTCCAGCATCTCCAAGGACTGACGCTTGTGGACCCTCCAGCAGCACACAACCGCCGGGCCTGACGCGCCTGCAGCAGCGGCGCAAGGATTGCGGACACGGCGCCGAAAGCATCGGTCCGGTGCGTCCGCAGGAAGGCGGCGCGTGCAGGCCGGTGGGCGGGCCGAGGCAACGTTGCGCCGGCCGGCTGAAGGCCGGAGGGTTCTTCATTGACACGGCCAGAACTCTCCAACACCATTACTCAATATGAAAGTATCGCTGGTCAATACGGTGTTGGATAACCTGTTGGCCGGTCTTTCCCTTGAGGTTGTTTTGCTCTGCTCTGGTCAGCGGCCGTGCTTTGGAGAAGCGGAGCCTGTTCCGCACCCTTTGCCCGCGCAGCGCCAAGCCTGAATTTGGGCCTCATCTGAAGAGGATATGCAGATTGCCCCGCCACATCGCCTGCCTCTCCTATGATTTCGATACCTGGTCTGGCTTCGCGGCGCGCGGCATGATGACGCCAACCCCGATCTCACGTGGAGAGTTCGGGGTGGTCGGTGCCGGACGCATCCTGGACCTGCTGGCCAGCCGCGGGATCAAGGGCAGCTGGTACATCCCCGGCGTCGTCATCGAGACCTACCCGGAAGCCTGCGAGCGCGTGGTGGCGGGAGGGCACGAGATAGGCCACCACGGCTGGAGCCACATTCCGCCCGCCGAGCTTCCGCCGCAGCAGGAAGCCGAGGAGTTCGCCCGCGCCGTGGAGTCCATCCGGCGCCTGACGGGGCAGGGCCCGGCCGGCTACCGGTCCCCTGCCTGGGACCTCAGTGCGCAGAGCATCGACCTCATGATCCAACATGGATGCCGCTACGACAGCAGCATGATGGGCCATGACTGCGAGCCCTACTTCGCCCGCCGCGGCGACAAGGTCGCGGTCGATGCGCCGCTGGCGTTTGGCGAGACGACGGATCTGGTCGAGGTGCCGATCAGCTGGTCGCTCGACGACCACCCGCATTTCGAGTTCTTCCGCACCGCGGCGGGCATCATGCCCGGCCTGGCCAATGCCGATGCGGTCCTGGCGAATTGGCTGGCGGATTTCGAGTACATGTGCCGCACCACGGAGTGGGGCGTCCTGGTCTACACGTTTCATCCCTATGTCAGCGGCCGTGGCCACCGGATGCTGATGATGGAGAAGCTGATCGACGGCCTTGGCAGGATGGGCGCCGATTTCCTGACCCTGGACCAGGTCCAGCAGGAGTTCCGCGCCCGGCAGGGTGGCCAAGCCGCCTCGCCCTCCCCGCTGCCGCGCTGATGACGGGAAACGCGCCGTGACCGAACAACAACGCCTTTCCGGGCGCGTGGCCATTGTCACGGGCGCCGCCGGCGGCATCGGCGCCGCGACGGCGGCGCGCCTTGCGCGGGATGGCGCGCGGGTCGTCCTCGCCGACCGCTCCGCCGATGTGGAAGGCGTTGCACGCGGGCTCGGCGGTGTGGCCGTCTCGCTGGATGTCAATGAAAAGGGCGCCGGCGGACGTCTCGCGGCGGCGGCGCTCGATGCCTTCGGGAGGCTGGACATCCTGGTGAACAACGCGGGCATCGGTGGCAGCCGGACGCTCGAAGAGTCGGATGACGAGCTGATCGACCGCTTCGTCGACATCAACCTGAAGGCGGTTCTGCGCGTGACGCGGGACTGCCTGCCGCATCTGGCCCGCCCGGGCGGGCGAATCATCAACCTGTCCTCGATCTTCGGGCTCGTCGGCTACCCAGGCACGGCGGCCTATGCCGTTGCCAAGGCCGGAGTGGCGCAGCTGACCCGGCAGCTGGCCTGCGACCTGGGGCCGGAGGGCATCCTGGTCAATGCCATCGCCCCGGGCGTGATCGAGACGGCGATGACCGCCGATCACCTGAAGAATCCGCGTTACGTTGCGAACATGCTGGCGCCCACGCCGCTGCGCCGTGCAGGGCGCCCTGAGGAGATCGCCTCCGTCGCCGCCTTCCTTGCTTCGGATGATGCCTCCTTCGTCACGGGGCAGGTGCTGGTGGTCGATGGCGGATGGCTGACCGCCCGCGCGGCCCCCGCGGCGACCGGCTCCTGAGCCCGTTTGACCGCAATGCCTTCATCAGCAGGAGCAGAGACATGAGGCGTCGTACATTCCTCGCGGCCGGCGCGGCGACCCTCGCCGCGCCCTCGCTCGGCCTCGCGCAGCAGAGCAAGGTGTTGCGCTTCATCCCGCAGACCGACCTCAGCTTTCTCGATCCCGTCTTCAGCCTGGCCTATGCGACGCGAAACCATGGCTACATGGTCTTCGACATGCTCTACGGGCAGGACAGCAACTTCCGCGCCTCGCCGCAGATGGTGGAAGGGCATATCATGGAACAGGAGGGCCGCCTCTGGCGGCTGACCCTGCGTGACGGGCTCGCATGGCACGATGGCGAGAAGGTCCTGGCACGGGACTGCGTGGCGAGCATCCGGCGGTGGGGTGCGCGCGATCCCTTCGGCCAGGCGCTGCTCGCCGCGACGGACGAGCTTTCGGCGCCGGACGACAAGACCATCCGGTTCCGCATGAAGCACGCCTTCCCGCTGCTGCCCGAGGCGCTTGGCAAGCTGCCGCCGCTGCTGCCGGTCATGATGCCGGAACGTCTGGCCAAGACCGACCCGTTCACCCAGGTGACCGAGATGGTGGGATCCGGTCCCTTCCGCTTCGTTCCCGGCGAGCGCGTCTCCGGCGCACGGGCGGTCTATGAGCGGTTCCAGGGCTATGTGCCGCGCGGTTCGGGCACGGCCGACGGCACGGCGGGCCCCAAGGTGGTGCATGTGGACAGGGTGGAATGGACCACCATCCCCGAAGCCTCCACCGCCGCCGCCGCCCTGCGGGCGGGCGAGCAGGACTGGCTCGAATTCGCGGCCAACGACATGCTTCCGCTGCTGAAGCGCATGCGCAATGTCCGGGTCGCGGTGCAGGAGCAGGCCGGCATGATGTGTTTCATGCGGCTGAACCACCTGCACGCGCCCTTCAACAATCCGGGCATCCGCCGCGCGTTGCTGGGCGCTTTCGAACAGTCCGATTACATGATGGCCGTGGCGGGCGACGACCAGGCCATGTGGAAGGCGCCTGTCGGCTTCTTCACTCCTGGTACGCCGATGGCCAGCGACGAGGGCATGGGCGTGTTCCAGGGCCCGCGCGACTACGCCAAGGTGAAGCGGGAGCTGGAGGCTGCCGGCTACAAGGGCGAGAAGGTGGTTCTGCTGGGCGCCACGGACCCCACCTTCATCCACGGACTCAGCGAGGTCGCCGCGGACATGCTGCGGAAATGCGGCATGAACGTTGACTATCAGCTTTCTGACTGGGGCACGCTGACGGCACGCCGCTCGAGCCGCGAGCCGGTCGAGAATGGCGGCTGGAGCTGCTACATGACCGCCCTGACGGGTGTGGACATGACCAATCCGGCACTGAGCGCGCCGCTGCGCGGCAATGGCGACAGGGCGATGGCAGGCTGGCCGGACCTGCCGGAGGTGGAGAGCCTTGTCGGCGAATGGTTTGCGGCGTCAGGGCTCGCGGAACAGCAGCGCATTGCCGCGCGGCTTCAGGCACAGGCCTTCCGGGATGTACCCTATATTCCGGCCGGGCAGTTCCTGCAGGCGGCGGCTTATCGGAGCAACCTGGAAGGCGTGCTGCGCGGCTTTCCGCTGTTCTGGAACGTCCGCAAAACCTGACGGGAAGGGGTGGACAGGTCCCCCCCATCCCCAGCACAGCAGGGTGGAGGCCGGGCGGCGGCGCCATAGCGGGCCTGCTCCCGGCGCCCTGGCCTCACGCCAGAACCGGCGCGGCCCTCGCGCCGCCAGTCATTGCTTCGGAGCAGGTCCAAAGGACGTCCATATCCGGCGCCTGGGCGACATACATCGCCTTTTGAAACCTGCCCTGCAGTGCCTCGGGGCAGATGAGGGAGCAGGCGAGCGCGGCGAAGGCATGGTGGATGTCAATCCTGCGCTCGTAGCGTATGGCGAGGCGGCGGAAACGGTTGACCATGCGAAGGTGCGCCCGATGACCCATCGGGGCTTGCCCGGCCTCCGGCAGCTCTCGATGCGGCGGCGGCAGGCGCGGCCCCAGCCGATGCGGCCCGCATGGCGCAGGCGCCGCAGCAACCCATGCTGCAGCCGGCCCCACAGTAGCGACCGGGACAACCAATACGTTGCGATCCAGCACGCAGAGCGCCTGCTCACGCCGATACCGGGCCCTCCGTCGGCAGCGCCGGCGACTCTCCCATGACAATGCGTCTGCCGAAACCGTCATCGGCCTGTCCAAGACCGAGGTGATCCGCCGACGCGGCCCTTGGCGCAACATGGAGGCCGTCGCGCTCGCCACCCTCGAGTGGGTGGACTGGTTCGGTCACCGCCGCCTCCTCGGGCCGATCGGCGGCACCGCGCCGGCCAGGGCTGAGGCGCGCTACTATGCTGCCCGGCAGGAGATTGCGCTGGCAGCCCGCCTCAAGCCCATCGGCCTCCGGCAGGCACGGGCCGGTTCAATCCGGCCTGGCTTGGTCCCGCCTGGCTTTGTCGGGCTGCGCGCCCTGATGGGGCGCGCTCCGGCCCGGGCGCATCACCCGGTCAAGCAGTTCGGCCGCGGTAGCCAACATGCCCGCGACATCCTGGCTCTCGCGGCGTAGAACCAGCCGCTTCCCTTTCCGCTCCAGTGGCGGTTCAGCATGAGGAAGCGCATTCCGAAAGCTCGCGGCGGCGGCGCTGGGGCCCACCTTGAGTTTCGAGACGCCGGCACGACGGCAGCGCAGCCGCAGCTGCGCCAGCGACAGAAGGTTCTCCACCGGTTCCGGCAGCGGGCCGAAGCGGTCCGTGATCTCGCCGGAAAAATCCTCCAGCGCATGCTCCGGCCGGCCTCTGTTTTCCTGGCGCAGGATCTCGCCCAGCCGCGCGTGCAGTTCCACCCGCAGCGCCTCCTCCTCAACATAGCTTTCCGGGATGAAGGCAGGCACGTCCGCCACCAGGTGCGGCGTCCAGTCTTCCGGAACCTTCTCCCCCTGGGCCGTGCGTAGGGCACAGCCCAGAAGGTGTTGGTACAGGTCCACGCCGATCAGTTTGAGGTGGCCCGCCTGGCTCTCGCCCAACAGGTCACCGGCACCGCGCAGATCCATGTCGCGGGAACTGATCGTGAAGCCGGCCCCGACCCGGTCGAAGGCTTCCAGGGTGCGCAGCCGCTTCAGGGTGGAAGGAGATGGCGGCTCCGCCGGGTCCGTCAGCAGATAGATCGTGCCGCGGTTCCGCCCGCGGCCTACGCGGCCGCGCAGCTGGTGCAGCTGGCCCAGCCCGAAGCGGTCGGCGCGCCAGATCAGCATCGTGTTGGCGCGCGGCACGTCCAGCCCGGTTTCCACGATGTTGGTGCTCAGCAGCACGTCGGCCTCGCCGCCGGCGAAACGCAGGAGCGCGGCATCCGCCTCCGCCGCCGGCATGTCGCCATGCGCCTCGATGAGCGAAAGCTCGGGCAGCAGCCGCGTGATCCGCTCCTGCATCGCCGGCAGGTCCTCGATACGCGCGCACACCACGAAGCTCTGCCCGCCGCGCCGGTGCTCGCGCATCAGCGCCTGCCGCAGCACCGCGTCATCGAGCGCGACATGCGTGGTGCGGATCGGCTGACGCCGTGCCGGCGGCGTGGCGATGACGCTGAGATCCTGCAGCCCCACCAGCGCCAGCTGCAGGGTGCGTGGAATGGGCGTGGCGGTGAGGGCCATGAAATGCACGCCCTCGCCCAGGCGGCGCAGCGCCGCCTTCTGCGAGGCGCCGAAGCGCTGCTCCTCGTCCACGATCAACAGGGCGAGGTCCTTGAAGCGCACGCTCTTGGAGGCAAGCGCCTGCGTGCCGATGACGACGCGCACGGAGCCATCGGACAGCCCCGCCTTGACGGCGCGCGCCTCGGCCGGGGTGCTGAGGCGGGACAGCTGCTCCAGCCGGATGCCCATGCCGGCGAAGCGCCGGCGGAAGCCCTCCAGATGCTGGCGGACCAGCACGGTGGTGGGCGCGAGCAGCGCCACCTGCCGGCCTGCCAGGGCGGCCGCCGCCGCCGCCCGCAGCGCCACCTCGGTCTTGCCGTAGCCGACATCGCCGCAGACCAGGCGGTCCATCGGCCGCCCCGAGGCGAGATCGGCCAGAACCGCGGCGATGGCATCCGCCTGGTCGATGGTGGGGATGAAGGGAAAGCGTGCCTCGAAATGGTTGAAGGGCGCACGGGGCGGGCGGAGCACGGGTGCCTTACGGGCGTCGCGCAGCCGTGCCAGCCTCGCCAGCTCGGCGGCCGCCTCGGCGATCTGCGCCTCCACCGTGGCGCGCCGCCGCGGCCAGGCCTCGCCATTCAGCCGGTCCAGCGTCAGGCCCTCGGCTTCCGCGCCGTAGCGCCACAACCGGTCCATCTCGTCGAGGGGCACGAGCTGCACATTGCCGCCGGCATATTCGAGCCGGAGGCAGTCCAGGCATGATCCGCCAACCTCCACCGTCTCGACGCCGCGCAGAATGCCCAGCCCGTGGTCGAGATGGATCACGGCGTTGCCCGGCTGCAGCCCCGCCCCGCTTCCGGGCAGGATGGTGGCGCGGTCCGGGCCATGCCCGCGCGCGGGTGCCGGCCGCACATCGCCGGGGGCGATGACGGCGACCTCGCCCTCCATGAAGCCGGCTTCCAGCGCTCCCGGGAGCAGCCCCATCGTGCCGGGTGGGGCGGCGCGCAGCTCCAGCCAGCCGGCGAGCGGCACGGGCGCTGCGCCGAGCCGCCGGACCGCCTGGCGGGCCAGGGCCCGGCCGCGCTGCCCCTCGCTTCCGGCCAGCGCCACCCTGCCGCCGGCCGCGTGCCGTTCTTCGACGAAGTCCAGAAAGGCCTCCGCGGGATCGTCGGCTTCCGCGAAGGCGGGCAGCGCGGCGTCGCTTTCCTCCCCGTCCGGTTGGGCGAGGGTGATCACCCGCCGTCCTTCCAGGGCGGCCGCCCAGCCTGCCTCGCCGAGGAAGAAGCGCCCCGGCTCCGGAAGCCGCCTTGCGTTCCCGGAGGCGGAGGCAAGGGCCAGGCGCGTGCGGTAGGCGTCGGCCACCTCGGTCTCGCGCGCGCGGCGCAGCGCCTCCACCTCCGGGTCCAGCACCAGGGCCGCGCCCGGCAGCAGGTCGAGCGGTGCCGTCAGCCGCTCGTACAACTCCGGCAGGGCATGCTCCAGCCCCGGCCTGTGCTCCTCCTGCGTGTCATCGGGCAGAACGGCCTCGGAGGCGGGGGGGAGCAGGAGCTCGGCCGCATCCTCCGCGCTACGCTGGGTCAGGGGGTCGTAGCGGCGCATGGCCCTGACGCGCCCCTCGGCGTACTCCACGCGGCAGGGGAGGCTGCCGTCGCCCGGCGGAAACACGTCCAGCACGGCGCCGTGCAGCGCCACCTCGCCCGGCTCGTCCACCCGGTCGTCGAACAGGTAGCCCAGCTGTGCGAGACGCCGGCTGATCGCGTCCTCGTCGAAAGGATCGCCCGACCGCAGGGTCAGGCCCGCCGAAGCTTCCACCGGCGGGAGATACTGGCCCAGGGCCTCGATGCTCGCCACGAGCAGGCGCGGCCCGGCTGCGGGGCGGGAAAGGCGCGCCAGCATCGCCATGCGCGTTCCCATGACGGCCCGCGAGGGCGAGGCGCGGTCATAGGGCAGGCAGTCCCAGGCAGGCAGCAGCAGCGCCTCCAGCCCTGGCTCCAGGGCACGGACAGCCAGGGCGATGCGGCCGGCCCGTGCCTCGCTCCGAGATACGTAGACCACACCGGCCGCGCCGGCTTCCGTGGCGCGCTCAATCAACCATGCGGACAGCCGGCCATCCGGTTCCGATGCGATCATCGTCATTCTCGCCCCGTGCGTGAACTGCAGCTCCATCAGTGGTGGAACGCCGGCAGCGACGGTGAAAGGCAATGATTTCAGCGCATCTGCGATAGCGTCATGGTGAGCGAGGTGGTCCTGGTGCAAATCCATGACGGTGTTGATGGGATACGGCGTCGCCGGGGCCTTGTTACGGAAGGCGCTTTTGGCCGGAAGGAGGCGGCCGGGCCAGGCTGGGCGGATGGACCGGATGCCCTTGAGCAGGCGCTGCACGACTGGTGGCCGCTCCAGGACACGAATCTCGTGCATCACAGCGGCTGCGGGGTCCGATACGTGGAGATCCGCTACAGCGAGCGGCTGGCCCAGATCGGGATCGGAACCGTTGGCCGGCAGCACCGGCGACAGCGACGACCATGCGCTGTTGAGAGCGTCATCGGCCTGTTCAAGACGGGGGTCATCCGCCGCCGTGGCCCGTGGCGGGGCCTTGAGGGGATCTACTTCAACGACTATCCCGCCGGGATGGTGTTCAGCGGCGGCACGCAGGCTTCGGCCAAGGTCATGAGGCTGCTGGTCTATGTCCTGAAGGGCGGCTGGACAACCAGGGCAAGCAGGCGCTGATCGCGGGCGCGACCGAGATCCTTGGCCGCCATGCAGGTATCGGGGGCCGGATTCCGGCCTGTGTGGTCATCCGGGAGGTGCCGGAAAGCAACTGGGGCATCTTCGGCGCGGCCGTAAGCCTGGAGGCCCTTCGCGCATCGCCGAAGGGCGCGCCGCCTATCCAGGATGCGCCTTCGGAGCACCGCGGCCAGGCCGCCCAGGATGCCAGCCTCAATGGTCTGCCTTCTCGGACGCCACCAACCGCCGCCCCAGGCGTTTCACCGGAAGAAGGGAGTCTGCCATGAGCGAAACCAGCAAGCCTGCCCAACCCGCAACCGAGAAGGAGGAAAGCCTGGAAGAGCGCGCCCTCCGGATGGAGCAGCGACGGGTTGGGCCGGAGGATGAGGTGCGGAAGTCGCCGGAAGGGCCGGGCGCACAGGTCTCGCCCGATATCGAGCCTTCGGGAAGCTGAAGGAAAGCTCGCGCCTGGAAAGGAGCAGGCCTTGATCGTCTTCCTGGATTTCGAGGCCAGCGGCCTCGGCAAGCGGGGCTTTCCAATCGAGGTCGGCTGGGTGGGGGAGGACGGCATGGAGGAAGGCCATTTGATCCGCCCTGCCCCTGGGTGGGATGAATGGGATGCGCAGGCGGAGCGGATCCACGGCATCACGCGCGACCGGCTGCTGCGCGAGGGAGCGCCGCATGACGCCGTGGCCCGCCGCATGCTCGACGTCCTGTCGGGGCACCAGCTCTTCGCCTCTGCACCGTCCTGGGACGGCCAGTGGCTGAGCAAGTTGCTGCGCGCGGCCGGGCTGCCGCGCCATGCGCTGCGCCTGCGCGATACGGAGGAAGCACAGCGCGCCACGGCTCTTGCCGTGCTGGAGCGATCCTCCATGACGGCCGAAGCGCAGGCGCAGCAGGCCGAGGCCCTGCTGCAGGCGGCGCGGGCGGCCAAGGAGCGGCAGGGCACCCCGACGCACCGTGCGGTGGAGGATGCCCGGCAGGAGCTGCGGCTATGGCAATCTGTCCGCCGCCAGGCAGAGCAGGCCGCCAGGCCCCTCGCCTGACCCATGCGCACCGACAACCCTGCCGGTTCAGGCCGCGCCGCCGGAGCGGGAGGCTTTCTGCTGCCCTGGCCCGCGCAGAACTGGATCGAGAGCCTGGCTCTGGGCTTCATGCAGCCCGCCGGCATGCGGCCCATCAGCTTTCTGCAGCCTGTGGGTGAAGCGGCGCTGGTGCCGGCGGACTCTGTGTCCTGGCAGATCTTCAAGAACCCCCTGGCTCTCTTCATCGGCGGCGTCGCGGCGGTCGTGCTGGAGCTGGCGGAGCCGCGTGTCCGGTCCGGCGTCTGGAACCACACCACGTTCCGCACCGAGCCGGTCCGGCGCCTACAAAGGACCGGGCTGGCCGCGATGGTGACGGTGTATGGTGCGCGCAGCGTGGCGGAGGAGATGATCGCCCAGATCCGGCAGGCGCATGAGCGTGTGCAGGGCGTGACAGAGTCCGGAACCCCCTACAGCGCCGCAGACCCTGCCCTGCTGAACTGGGTCCAGGCCACCGCCTGCTACGGCTTCCTGGAAGCCTATTGCGCCTATGTGCGCCCGCTCTCCTTGCATGAGCGTGACTGTTTCCTGCGGGAGGCCGAGCCCGCCGCCATGCTCTACGGTGCCTTGGGCGCGCCACGGTCCCGCGCGGAGATGGTGGCGCAGTTCACGGCCATGCGCCCTTGTCTGGAGCCTTCCGGCATCCTCCGGGAGTTCCTGGGCATCATGCGGGGCGCGCCTGTCCTGCCCGCGCCCCTGCGTCCCTTGCAGCGGCTGATGGTACGCGCGGCCCTGGCCATCCTGCCGGGCTGGGTGCGTGGCACGCTCCTGCTCGATGGGCATCTGCGTCCCTGGGAGCAACGCCTGCTCCGTGCAGCGGGCGGCATGGCGGACCGGCTGGTCTTGCGCGGAGCTCCACCGGCCGAAGCCTGCCGCCGGCTGGGCCTGCCGGATCGCTATCTCTACGACGCGCCGCGCCCGGCGATTCTGCCGTCCTGCGGTTGGGATTTCTGATCTCGCCTACCTTGCCTCAGCCACTCTCTCCAGCCAGGAGCAGAGAGGGTCAGTCAGGCAATGGCGCCCTGGAAGCGAGACCATGCAGCACGCCGCCCAGTTTGCCCGGGTTGCGGACGATATAGATCGCAGCGATACAGCCGTCCTGGAGTTCCAGCGCGGTTGTCTGCGGCAGCCCGTCCGCCTCCTGCGTGACAAAGCCGGGCAAGCCGTTGATGCGGCCCAGGTGCAGCAGCGGGGTTGGGCCAAGAACTCCCTTGCGCACCAGCCCACCGAAAAAACGCGCCACCCGGTCCGCCCCCAGGATGGGATTCAGCGCGGCGTTGCGCAGGCCGCCACCATCGGTATGCAGCACCACATCATGCGCCAGCAGGGCGCGCAGCCTGGTCTCGTCGCCTTGACGGGAGGCGGCAAGGAAGGCTGTCGCCACCCGCTGCGCCTCTGCCTCCGGCACCGCCTGGCGGAGGCGCGGCACCTCCAGATGCGTGCGGGCACGGGCAGCCAGCTTGCGGCAGGCGGCCTCGCTGCGCCCCAGCAACGCTGCGATATCGGCAAAAGGCGTCTCAAACAGGTCGTGCAGGATGAACACAGCGCGTTCGGATGGGGAAAGCCGCTGCAATGTGAGGAGGAAAGCCACCGAGAGATCCTGGGCATGCTCATGCGCCGCCTGCTGCGGCGGCGTATCGGACTCCAGCAGCGGCTCCGGCAGCCAGGGACCAACGTAGCGCTCGCGGCGGTGCCGGGCAGAGCGAAGATGATCGAGGCTGAGGCGCGCAGCGACGGTCAGCAGCCAGGCCCGCGGCGTGGCGATCGTGCTCCGCTCGGCCGCGTTCCAGCGCAGGAAAGCCTCCTGCGCGATGTCCTCTGCCGTGGCGTGGGAGCCGGTCATGCGGTAGGCGAGCCCGACCAGCTCCGACCGCAGCGCCATGAAGGTCGCTGCGGGGCCGTGAGCGCCGGTCTCAGACGAGCCGGGGCTCAGGCTGCCGCCTCGGCGGGGGCCTGACCTGGGATGCTGCGAAAGCCGATCGCCAGGCGGTTCCAGGCGTTGATGGTGCCGATCAGCACGCTCAGCGACACGATCTCAGGCTCCGTGAAATGCGGATGCAGGCCTTCGTAATCCGCCTCGGGCGCGTGAGTCTGGGCAACAAGGGTCAGTGCCTCGGTCCAGGCCAGGGCCGCGCGTTCGCGAGGGGTATAGTGCGGCGCTTCCCGCCAGGCATCCAGCAAGAACAGGCGGGCCGGATCTTCACCAGCTTTCAGTGCGTCATGCGTGTGCATGGCTATGCAGAAAGCGCACCCATTGATCTGCGATGCACGGGTCTTTACCAGCTCGATCAGTCCATGCTCCAGGCCGCTCTGGCTCACGGCGCGCTCCAGGCCCATCATGGCCTGCATCAGTTTCGGGGCTTGGGTGTAGTAGTTCATCCGGGGCGTCATGACGCTCTCCTCAGGGGTGGTCTGCCCTGAAGACGAGATGCGGGATGCGGATGTGACAGCGGCCAGGATGTTTTTCGTGCTGCCTCCGCTTGGCCAGTCGATGGGTGTGATAGCAGGCCTTTCGATCGTCTGGCTGCTGTCTTGCCTGTAAAAGGCTGCCCCTGCTGCCATCCTGCTAATTCAAGCATTTGGCTTGCGCAGCAAGCCAGCGGGACGGCTTCCCGGAGGCCTGCCTCTTTGTCAGGCCGGTCATGGCGCGCCTGTTGCCTTGACCTCCCCCGTATGGCTGCAAGCCTTTTGGTTCGAATTCGAAACACAAAATATTGAGTTTTATCTCCTTAATGAGATGTGCCAGCGTCGAGCTCAGGCTTCGCGAGGGCTGTTCCGCCACTGTGCGGCCTTCGGTGAGGAGAGGAGCGAGGAAGACACCTCGCACGGCGCCACACAGCTGGGGAGGTCGTTCATGCGCGTCATCACGCCGCTCAACACAGAAGTGGATGTTCCGAACAGCTTGTCTGAGGACCGGCCTTATTTCGGGGTCGCCGACATCGGCGAGGCTGTGAAGTACTATCGGCGGCAAGGCTACGTGGTCATTCGCGGATTGCTTCAGCCAGATCTGTGCAACGCCATCCGCGCTGCCTATCTTTCCGAGGTTCGGCCCTCGCGCGTGCCCATCCTCCGCCAGAAGAACATGCGCTACGAGCGCAACAGCTTCGACAGGGATGGCTTTCTAGATAATCCGATCTTCAATGTGCAGGATCTCGAGACCCGCCGTTTCGGCCAGTTCAAGCGCAGCGCGCTGTTGGGTCTTGTACAGAAGGACGTCGCCCGGACAACCGCGGCGCTTGCAGGTGTCGGCCGTACCAAGCTGATCCAGAGCATGTTCTTCGAGGCCCCGGTCGGCACCTGGGCGCATCAGGACAGCTACTATCAGGACAGCGCCTCGGGGCTAGGCCGGTGCGTCGCCGGTTGGTACGCGTTGGAGGATGTGGATGCAGCCGCGGGCCGCTTCTATGTCTGCCCAGGCAGTCACCGCACCGTTCCGGTGTTGCGTAACGCGGGTGAGTTGGACTTCGCCACGGGCCATGACCGCTACAGGAAGGCGGTGCTCGAGACCATTCGCCATTTCGATCTGGAATTCCGCGCACCCTATCTGGCCAAAGGCGATGTACTGTTCTGGTCCTCCCTAACCGTCCACGGCAGTTTCGCCCCATCGGGGAGCGGCGTTTCTCGCACCTCCCTGACCGCCCATTACCTGCCGGCCGATGACGAGATGCTACAATTCCATACCAGGATCCGCCGTCAGAAGATCATCTGGGTGGAGGGCATGCCGGTGGCGCAGCTGCACGACCAGGACAAGCTGCACAACCGCCTCCTGCGCGACATGGCGGCTCATGCTCCTGGGCCTTATGCAGCGGCGCGCAAGCTGGCGATGCGAGGGCTTTTCCTTGCCAGCAAGCTGAAGCCATCGCAGCAGGCCCCATCAACTCTCATGCCATGAAGCTTTCTTCGAACCCTTGTTGGGTATGACCCGAGCGATCAGCTTGCAAGCTACGGGCGCGTTTTTCTGCCTTTGAAAGGCGGTCTTATCCGGGGCAGGCCGCGGCCCGCGGTCTCAGCATTTCCAGCGGCCTCTCCAGGCTGACTGGAACAGGCAGGCATTTGTCGCCTGAACCCGTCGGCTGCCGACCACAGCACCGTGAGCCAACCGCAGCAGAATGGGAGCCTCTTCCAGCCGTGTAACCGCCTCCTGCACCGTCGAACGCGGCCTGCGCCCGGTCTAGGCGATCTGCTGGAACAAGGGATCGCACGCCCCGCTCCTTCCCGTCCCTGGGTACAGCAGCGTCCAGCGCACGCTCAGGCCGGCCTCGCGCAATCCGCGCCTGTGCTGGCCTGAGTTACGACGGTAGGTATCACGCTCCCGTCGGCGAACTGCGTCCATGATCTTGATGCAGGCGGTATGGCCGAGCGCCTTCCGTTGCCAGGAGACAGGGGGTACTCAGCCGGCACCTGGGGGCCGGTAATGGTGGACGAGCATCCTCTCTCCTGCGTCGGTAGCCTATAGCAGGCCGAACTCTCCCAGTTGCAGGTTGGCGCTCACGCCGAAAGGCTCGACAGGGAAGGATACGCACCAGGAAAATGTAGCGGTCCTGCCTTTTGCAGGCTGCCGGAAAAGCTCTCCGGTGGGCGCCGTGAGACCTCTTACGTTTCCACGTCTCTTCGGATCTGGATCTCCCTGGCGCGAAGCAAGAGTCTAGGGCGCGTGTCGCAGAGTCCCTGTCTTCTGTTCCGCCTATCCCTTTTCGTCATTTTCTAGAATACGGGCAATTTCCTGAAGGCGCCGGCGCATTTGAATGAGTTCGCGGATTGTCTTTCGCCGCGCCTCTCGCAGCCGGCGCTGCTCTGCCATCAGGTCAGCCAAGTTGACGGTTGAAGGGCTCCGCTTGGCCAATTCCTTCCTCAACGCCATGATCTGGGAGCGAGTCGCACTTTGGCTGACAAGCCCCCTTTGACGTGCCACCCTCACCTGCTCAGGAGGCATCAGCGCCAGCTGATAGGCTGCGCTGTAGGAGCCAGGACAGTCCTCGATCGGCACGCGCCCGCTGTCGATCATCTCAGCCACTCGTTTGAACTGGCTTGCGACAGGCGCGCTGAAAGGGAAGAGGCGGGCAAAGCCCTCCTGCAGTGCGTCGCGCTCTGCCTTCGTGTGCAGGACTTCGTCCAAAGCATTCAGCGCTCGGCCAATCTCGATAAAGGCCTGCTTGGCGCTCCCCCAGGCCGCGTTAACCTCGCGGCGCGCCTCTAGCAGCAGCCGTACTCGTTCCGGGCTGTCTGGCAAGTCTGTGCCAGCGAACACATCCCGAATCGCATCGACCAGGTCGGCCGAGACCTGCACCATCTTGTCGATCTGTGCAGGCCGCAGATCAGCAGGGGCAGCATCGGCGGGAGCGAGGGTGCGCGCCTTGCGGAGGGAAATCCCCTTCACAGCTTGGCCTCGCGAGCAACATAGCTCCACAGACCGTCGAAGGTCTCGGTGCTGGCGGCTTTGCTCAGGTCGGCAATGGCAAGGCCCTTGCTCGATGCTTCCGCGATCTCTTCCAAAGGTGGAATCTCGACCGGACAGATAGCACCCAATGCCAAAAGCTTTGTGCGGATTGCGCCGAAAGAGCGCGTGCGCCGGTTGGCGCGGTTCATCACAAAGGCCGCATGCACCTTGGCCGCGGCCAGCCGCTGCATCCAGGGTGCGGCAGAGTCCAGATCGTCCTGCGAGGGCTGACATGGAATCAAAAGCAGATCCGCCTCGCCGCTGAGGCTCAGGATGGCGCTGATATTGATTTCGATGCTGGGCGGCGTGTCGATCACGATTACATCGGCCCCGCTGCTCTTCGCCCGGCGAATGGCACCGCGCCAGTCGCCGAGGTCAGCCTCCTGGACTGGCACGGCCAGGCAATCAGGGAACGTCTCGCGGATACGCTCGCGGCGCTCAGCCCAGGTCGCCAAGGTCCGCTGCGCGTCAAAATCGAGGCCAAGTACCTTCTTGCCCGAGTGCGCCGCGCACACGAGAAGATTGCGGCAGAGCGTGGATTTTCCGACCCCGCCTTTTGGGCTGGATGCCATGATGATGCGCGTTTTAGACATAGTCCCCTCTTCTGATGCGAGCGCAACATGCCTGTCAGACCGACCCAGCACGAGAGGAATTTTTTACCGCGTAAAACGCCGCTCGCCCTTCGTGCCTGTTTCGTGGCTTGATCCCGCGGATGTTTGGCTGCCGCTTGCTTGGCGGCCCCAGGGGACAGGGAAGCCTGTCTACACCTGCTTCTGACGATAATATCCGTCCAGTCAACGCAGCAGCAATCAGTGGGACGGTGGAATCAATTCTTGGCAGTGCCTCGCACGGCGCAGGACAGCTCGTGCCAGGCCAGGATCGATCTGACAAGATGACACATCAGACCGCAAAACCCCGGTAGATCTCCGGCGGTTTCCTGCTGTTGGCTGCACGTCCTCCAAGGCTCTCAATCTGGCTTGAGCCCACCGGCTGGAGGGGATATACTGCAGGGATATACAGGAGGAGGGCCATGACCCGAACCGCGCTGTTCTTGAGTAACCGCACCCAGGCTGTCCGCCTGCCGAAGGACGTTGCTTTCCCGCCGGAGGTGCGCGAGGTAAGCATCATCCGTGACGGTGCGCGGGTCATTATTGTCCCGGTCGACGCAGTGTGGGACGATTTCTTCGCGGCACCTGGCGCCGATCTCGGCGAGAGGGCGCAGCCCGCGCATCAGGAGCGGGAAGCGTTCTGATGCTGCGCCACATGCTGGACACCAATCTGTGCATCCGGCTCCTACGCGACCGCCCGCAAGGGCTGCGGCCCCGCTTCAATGCGGAGGCGGACACGCTGTGCATCACGACCATCACCCTGACAGAGCTGCTGCACGGCGCGGCCCGCTCCGCCCGCCCGAGTGAAAATCGCCGACAAGTGGAAAGCTTTGCCCGCCGTCTCGTCGTGCTCCCGTTCGACGAGGATGCCGCTGCGCATGCCGCCGACATCTATGCCGATCTCGGCCGTCGAGGCCTGCTGATCGGCCCCTATGACATCCTGATCGCCGGGCACGCACGCAGCCGCGGACTGGTGGTCGTGACGGGTAATCTGGGCGAATTCCAACGCGTTGACGGGCTGCGCTCAGAAGATTGGCTCGCGACCTGACGTCATGCAGACGTGGGAAGCCTATAAGGCCAAAATAATTTTGGTGTATCAGGCCACAAAAATATAAAAGAAGTTTGGATTTTTAACGTTCTTTACTGCGGCGCCGCCTTTTGCGTGGCCAAAGACAGCACAGGGCCGTCTCGGTGAACAGCAGGGCGGCGCGATACGCTTTTCCCCCTCCTGCTGATGTTCTCCCATTGCCTGCTATTGGTGGTCCTGCTGCTCACTATTGCGCCTGCCCTTGCCGCGTATCCTCTGGTCCAGGTGTCGGCATCCAGGCTGGCGGTATCCTGCGCTGCCCGCCCCGGAGCGCCAGCAGGTTCGGGTGGTGCTGGAAGACACCGGCCACTATGGCCGCACAAGTAGGCCGGGCCTGAACCCGGGTGCTCGATGTGAATATCAAGCTGGTGCGCTGCGGTGCCGCATGGGTCTATCACCATTGTGACCAGGATCCGACGCTGCCGCCGCTGGAGGCGGAGGCCCGCCAGGCGAAGCGTGGCCTCTGGATCTTGCTGGCCAGTGAGCAGGTGCCGCCTTGGGCCCGGCGGCGGAAGGGTGGCTAGGCCATGGCATAGCCACAAGGAGCGGGGAGGC
>NZ_JCACVY010000021.1:0-37858 GCF_058833935.1 Roseomonas sp. TS2
CGGCCGAGCTGGCGCGCGCCTTCGCCGCCAACCCGCTGCTGAACGGCGTCATCCTGGCGGTGCTGCTGATCGGCGTGGCCTGGAACATCCGGCAGGTGCTGGCGCTGAAGCCGGAGGTGGAGTGGCTGGAGGGCTTCCGTGCCCCGCGCCCCGGCGCCGGCGGCGCCAACCGCCCCGCGCCGCGCCTGCTGGCGCCGATGGCCTCGATGTTCGCGGCGCGGCGCGGGGAGCGCCTCTCGCTCTCCGCCACGGCCATGCGCAGCGTGCTGGACGGCATCGCCTCCCGCCTCGACGAAAGCCGCGAGCTGTCGCGCTACATGACGGGGCTGTCGATCTTCCTCGGGCTGCTCGGCACCTTCTGGGGCCTGATCCTGACGATCGGCGCGGTGGCCGATGTCATCAACTCGATGTCGGTGGGCTCGGGCGACCTGAACCAGCTGTTCAACCAGCTCAAATCGGGGCTGGCGCAGCCGCTCACCGGCATGGGGGTGGCGTTCTCCTCCTCCATGCTGGGCCTTGCCGGCGCGCTGGTGCTGGGCTTCCTCGACCTCACCGCCGGGCAGGCGCAGAGCCGCTTCTACTCCGAGCTGGAGGAATGGCTGGCCGGCGTCACCCGCCTCTCCTCCGGCGTGCTGGGCGGGGATGGCGAGGCGGGCGGCTCCGTGCCCGCCTATGTGCAGGCGCTGCTGGAGCAGAATGCCGAGAACCTCGAGAACCTGCAGCGCATCATGGCGCGCGGCGAGGAGAGCCGGGCCGCCTCCTCCCAGGCGCTGCACACCCTGACCGAGCGGCTCTCGATCATGGCCGAGCAGATGCGTGCCAACCAGGTGCTGATGCAGCGCATGGCCGAGGCGCAGTCCGGCCTCGCCCCCACCCTGGCGCGCCTGGCCGAGGCGCAGACTCATGCACAGACGCACGGGGCGCTGGACGATGCCTCGCGCGCGCATCTGCGCAACCTGGAGGTCTACATGGCCCGGCTGGTGGAGGACCTGGCCCAGGGCCGCGCCCAGTCCACCGCCGAGATCCGCGGCGAGATCAAGATCCTCGCCCGCACCATCGCCGCGCTGGCCGAGGAAGGCCCGCGATGATTCCGACCCTCCCGCGCGGCGGGCGCTGAGGCCATGGCGCTCGGACGGCGCGGCCCGCGCGAGGGCATGAACGCCTGGCCCGGCTATGTGGACGCGCTCTCCACCCTGCTGATGGTCATCATCTTCGTGCTGCTGGTCTTCGTGCTGGCGCAGGGCTTCCTCTCCGTCGCCCTCTCCTCGCGGGACCAGGCGCTGGACCGCCTGAACCGGCAGGTGGCCGAGCTGGCCGAGATGCTGGCGCTGGAGCGCGGCCAGGGCGAGGAGCTGCGCGCCAATCTCGGCCGGCTGACCGAGGAGCTGCGCCTCGCCGCAACGGCGCGCGACGCCGCCCTCTCGCAGCTCTCCGGCCTGCGCGACGAGCGCGAGCGCGGCACGGCCGACCGTGAGGCGCTGCGTGCCGAGCGCGACCGCCTCGCCGCCCGGCTGGCCGACCTGGAGCTTTCCGCCGGCGGCGCCGCCAGCCGCATCGCCAGCCTGGAGGAGCGGCTGGCCGAGGCGCTGTCCCGCGCCGAGGCGATGGGCGGCAACACCGCGCAGACGCTGCGCGACCTGACCGCGGCCCGCCGTGCCCTGGCCACCGAGCGTGGCATGCTGGAGGCCACCCGCGCCCAGCTGGCCGAGGCCCAGGCGCGTGCCGGCGGCGCCGAGCAGGCACGCGACCGCAACGCCGCCGAGCTGGCCGAGGCGCGCCGCCAGCTTGCGGAAACGCAGCAGGCCGTGGCCACGCTGCGCCAGGAGATGGAGGCGCTCAACCGCACCGTGGCGGCCGACCGCGCCACCATCGAGGCAAGGCTGGCCGATCTTGCCCGCCTGACACAGCAGATCCAGCAGCTGACGGCGCTGCGCGACGAGCTGGAACGCCGTGCCGCCGAGGCCCTGGCACGGGCGGGCGCCGAGGAGCGCGCGCGCAGCGCCGCCGAACAGCTTGCGCGCGGCGAGGCCGAGCAGCGCCAGCGCGCCGAGGCGGCCACCCGCGCCGCCGAGGCGGCCCGCCAGCAGGCCGAAGCCACCGCCGCCCAGGCCAACCAGGCCCGCCAACAGGCCGAGGCCACCGCAGCCCAGGCCAACCAGGCACGCCAGCAGGCCGAGGCCACCGCCGCCCAGGCCAACCAGGCCCGCCAGCAGGCCGAGGCCGCCGCCGCCCAGGCCGCCCAGGCCCGCCAGCAGGCCGAGGCCGCCAGCGGCGAGCATGTCCGGCTGGCCGAGAGCGCGCGCGCCCAGGTGGCGCTGCTGACCCAGCAGCTCGCCACGCTGCGCGCGGAACTGTCCCGCATCGCCGCGCTGCTGGATGCCGAGGAGCAGTCGGGGCGCGACAAGGACGCGCAGATCAGCCAGCTCGGCCAGCGGCTGAACGCCGCCCTCGCCGCGCGGGTGGAGGAATTGCAGCGCTACCGCAGCGACTTCTTCGGCCGCCTGCGCGAGGTGCTGGGCGACCGGCCGGAGATCCGCACCGTCGGCGACCGCTTCGTGTTCCAGAGCGAGGTGCTCTTCCCCGTGGGCAGCGCCGAGTTGTCCGGCGCCGGGCAGCAGCAACTCCGCGCCCTGGCGCAGGTGCTGCTCGACGTCAGCCGCCGCTTCCCGCCCGACCTGCCCTGGGTGCTGCGCGTCGATGGCCATGCCGACCGCAACCCGATCCGCGGCGGGCGCTTCGCCAGCAACTGGGAGCTGTCGGCGGCGCGCGCCATCGCCGTGGCGCAGTTGCTGATCGCCGAGGGCCTGCCGGCCAACCGCGTGGCGGCGACCGCCTTCGGCGAGCACCAGCCGATCGACGAGGGCGATTCGGCCGAGGCGATGGCCCGCAACCGCCGCATCGAGCTGCGCCTGACAGACCGCTGAGGCCGGACCGCCGAGACTGGGAAGAACCTGATTGCGAGAGGCGGGACTCGAACCCGCATGACCTGAGGTCGGACGATTTTGAGTCGTCTGCGTCTACCGTTCCGCCACTCTCGCGCGCGGTGCGGCCCCTCCTGTAGCGCAAGCCGGCGGCGGCGTCACGCGGTTGCGCGCCGCCGCCACGCTTCAGGCGGCGCGCCTCAGGTCATCGGCACCATCACGTGCCGCGCGAAGCCGGGGCGCCCGGCCAGGGTGCCGTACCAGCGGCGCAGCTCCGGCAGCTCCGGCCGCTCGATCGGCAGGGCGTGCCAGCGATGCGCGAAGATGCCGAGCACGATGTCGGCCAGGGTGAAGGTGTCGCCCTCGATGAAGGCGCGGCCCTCCAGCTGGCGGTCCAGCAGGGCCCACAGCTCCGCCGCCTGCCGCCGCGCCGCCTCGGCGGCGGACCAGTCCCGCTCCGGCTCGGGGATGCGGACATGGGTGAAGAACAGCGTAGTCATCGGCTTCGAGAGATGCGCGAGCTGCCAGTCCATCCAGCGCTCGATGCCGGCGCGGGCGCGTGGCGCGTCCGGGTAGAGGGCGGCCGCGCCCGGCGTGGTGCTGGCCAGGTAGCGCAGGATGGTGTTGCTCTCCCACACCGCCCAGCCATCCGGCTCCTCCAGCGTCGGCACCAGGGACATGGGGTTCTTCGCGGTGTAGCCGGCCTCCCGCGTCACGCCGAAGGCGCCGCCGGCGTCCCGCCGCTCGTAATCCAGCCCCGTCTCCGCGCAGAACCAGAGCAGCTTCATGACGTTGCTGCTGTTGGCGCGGCCCCAGATGATCGGCATGCGGTGCTTCCCCTCCCCGGATGATGCGGGGCGGCACGGTATGCGTGGCACGCCAGCCGGTCCAGCCTGCGTGGCGCTTGACCCCGGGCGTCGGCGGCGCGACGTTCCGGCTCCAGGCCCCCCTCCGTCCCGGCGCCCCTCCGGCCGTGCCCGGGCGGCGGCCCGCCCGTCCAGGAGCCCGCATGAACCAGTCCGTCCCCCAGCCCTTCCCCCTCCGCGACGCGGCCGGCCTGCTGGACCCTGTCTGGAGCCGAATCCGGCAGGAGGCGGAGGCGGCCGCGGCGCAGGAGCCGGAGCTGGCCGGCTTCCTGCACGCCGCCGTGCTGCAGCACGAGAGCCTGGAATCTGCCCTGGCCAGCCGCGTCGCCGCCCGGCTCGACCATGCCGACCTGCCCGCTGCCCTGCTGCGCCGCAGCCTGGAGCGCTTCCTGGAAGAGGACCCGGCGCTGCGCGAGGCAGTGCGCAGCGACATCATGGCGGTGGTGGACCGCGACCCGGCCACCTCCCGCGCGCTGGAGCCGCTGCTCTACTACAAGGGCTTCCACGCCCTCACCACGCACCGCATGGCGCATATCCTGTGGCGGCAGGGGCGGCGCGACCTGGCGCTGTGGCTGCAGTCACGCAGTTCCGTGGTGTTCCAGACGGACATCCACCCGGCGGTGCGGATCGGCCGCGGCATCTTCCTCGACCACGCCACGGGCCTCGTGGTGGGCGAGACGGCGCTGATCGAGGACGATGTCTCGCTGCTGCAGGGCGTGACGCTCGGCGGCACCGGCAAGGAGGGCGGCGACCGCCACCCCAAGATCCGCCGCGGCGTGATGATCGGCGCCGGCGCCAAGGTGCTGGGCAATATCGAGGTGGGCGCCTGCGCCCGCATCGCCGCCGGCTCGGTGGTGCTGAAGCCGGTGCCCTCCTGCACCACCGTGGCGGGGGTGCCGGCCCGCGTGGTGGGCCAGGCCGGCTGCGCCGAGCCGGCCCGCGCCATGGACCAGATGCTGGACCCCGCCGAGGATTGATGCGCCGCCTCCTGCCGACCCCGCTGGCCGTGGCGGCGCTGGCCGCCGCCGCGCCGCTCCTCGCCATGGCCACCGAGCGCTGGGGCGGGCTGAACCCCTGCCTGCTCTGCCTGTGGCAGCGCTGGCCCTACTGGGCGGGCGCCGCGCTGGCGCTGCTCGGCCTGCTGCTGCCGCGCCGGCTGATGCTGGCGCTGGCGGGGCTGGCCATCCTCGGCTCCGCTGCCGCCGCGGCCGTGCATGTGGGGGTGGAGGCCAAGTGGTGGCCCTCCCCCCTGCCCGGCTGCGCCGCGCCCACCGCCGGCGGCGCCCGCAGCGTGGAGGAGCTGATGAACAGCCTCGCCGCCGCGCCCGCCAAGCCCTGCGACGAGCCGACCTATCTCATCCCCGGCCTGCCGGTCTCGATGGCCGGGATGAACCTGATCTACGCGCTGGGGCTGGCGGGGCTGGCCTTCGCCGGGGCGCGGCAGCGGGGCTGACACGTCTCCCGCGAAGTGCGAGAAGGATTTCCTCCATACCACCGGGGCGTTCCATGTTGCGCTACCTTTTCCTCCCCGCCCTGGTGATGCTGTTGCAGGGCTGCGCCGTGGCGGGGACGCAGGGCACCCTGCCGCAGCAGCGCCTCGCAGACCGGCTGCCGCCGCGCATCGGCGACTTCGCGCGGCAGGAGGTGGCAGCGATCGACGGCAATTCCGGCAATCTGCGCATCCGCTACGCCGAGCAGGCGCAGGGGGCCTGGGCCTCGGTGTTCGTGCTGAGGCCGCCCGGCGCGCCGCTGCCCGACGGTGCCGGCTCGGAGGCGGTGCGGCAGGATGTCGCGGAGGCCGCCCTTGTCATCAGCCTCTACGCCGCCGCCCAGCCTGGCACCCGGATCGAGCGCGGCCCGGATTTCAGCATGACCGCGCAGGGCAAGGCGGTGCCCAGCCTGCGTTGCGCGGAGTTCCGGATGGGAACCCCGCAGACCCCCGTGCTGAAGCGCGAGATGGTGTGCAGCAGCGGCGTCGAGGGGATGCTGGTGCGCGTCCGTGCCACTGTCCGGCACAATCCGAAGGATATGGACCCGGCGCATCTCTACCTCAGCGGCTTCTCCGGCCGGGTGACGGAGCTTATGCGCGGGGCGGCGCAGCCCACGGCGGCGGAGAGCGGCCCGCCCGCGCGGCCGGCCGCAGGCACGCCCGAGGCGCCGTTGTCCGGCCCGCTGCAGCGGCTTTGAGGCGCGCCGCTCAGCTCTCCAGCTCGGTGTCCCAGTAGAGGTAGTCGCGCCAGCTCTCATGCAGGTAGTTGGGCGGGAACATCCGCCCGTTGTCCTGCAATTCCCACCCTGTCGGCTGGCGCGGCGTGCAGCGGGGGAACATGCGGATCTCCTGCGGCAGCTTCGAGCCCTTGCGCAGGTTGCACGGGCCGCAGGCGGTGACGACGTTCTCCCAGCTGGTGCGGCCGCCCCGGCTACGCGGGATCACATGGTCGAAGGTCAGCTCCTGGGTCGGCCGTTCCTCGCCGCAATAGACGCAGGAGAAACCGTCGCGCAGGAAGACGTTGAACCGCGTGAAGGCCGGGCGCCGCGCCGAGGGGATGTAATCCTTCAGGGCGATGACGCTGGGCAGGCGGATGGTGTGGCGCGGCGAGCGCACCGAGGTCTCGTATTCCGACAGCACCGAGACGCGGTCGAGATAGACCGCCTTCACCGCGTCCTGCCAGGACCACAGCGAGAGCGGAAAATAGGACAGCGGACGAAAATCCGCGTTCAGCACCAAGGCCGGGAAGCCGCCGGGAGATCCTCCCAGGCTTCCCGCAGACATCCCGTCAGGCAAGCGCCGCTCCTTTCAAGCTGCGCGCATCAACCGCTGGGGCCGGACCGGGCGGGCAGGCCCCAGATATCGTGGCGCCGCCGGTGTGCACGGGATTCATGCCAGCCCCGCGCGGCCGGTGCAACCTCCGGCCGCGCGGGTTTCACCACGCTGTCATGCGCCGGGGCCGAGCCGGGCCGCGGCGCGCTGCAAAAACAGGGCGCCGGCGGAGAGCCCCGCATCGTCGATGCCATGCGCCAGGCGCGGGCAATAGAGCGCCTCCACCGGCACGCCGGCGGCCTTGAGGGCGGATTCGGCGGCGCGGCTGCTGGCGGCGGGCACCACCTCGTCCACCTCGCCATGCACCAGCAGCACCTCGGGCCGGCCGGCGATCTCGTCCGGCAGCAGCTCCTCGCCGATCAGCCGGCCGGAATAGGCCATGATGCCGGCCGGCGCGGCCTTGCGGCGCAGCCCGGTGAACAGCGCCATCATCGCGCCCTGGCTGAAGCCCATCAGCACCACGGCGCTCTCCGGCAGGCCGGCGGCGGCGGCCTCGCGGGCGATCAGCTCGTCGAGCAGCGGGCGGGCGGCCTGGGCGCCGGCCAGCAGCGGCGCCGGGCGGCGGTCGGCCAGGCTGAACCACTGGCGGCCATAGGGCCCGCCCTCGCAGGGCTGCGGCGCGTGCGGCGAGACGAACAGCGCCTCCGGCACCGCCTGCGCCCAGTGCGGCGCGAGGTCGATCAGGTCGTTGCCATCGGCGCCATAGCCGTGCAGCAGCAGCACGAGCAGCTTCGGCGCGCCCCCTGCCTTCGGTCCCCAACGCGGTCCATCGAGTGCGGCCATGCGGCATCCCCTTGCTGCGATCCGGCCGCATCCGCTACGCGCGATCGGCCATGGCCGCAACCACCGTCACCCGCTTCGCGCCCAGCCCCACGGGGCGCCTGCATCTCGGCCACGCGCACAGCGCCCTGCTGGGCTGGCGCATCGCCCGCGAATCGGGCGGGCGCTTCCTGCTGCGCATCGAGGATATCGACCCCCTGCGCTGCCGCCCGGACTTCACCGCCGGCATCCTGGAGGATCTGGCCTGGCTGGGGCTGGACTGGGACGGGCCGGTGCGGGTGCAATCCGCCCACCTGCCGGAATATGGCGCCACGCTGGCGCGGCTCTCGGGGATGGGCCTGCTCTACCCCTGCTTCTGCACCCGCGCCGACATCGCGCGCGAGGTGGCGGCGATCGGCCACGCGCCGCACGGGCCGGACGGGCTGCTCTACCCCGGCACCTGCCGCCGCCTGGGCGCGGCCGAGCGGGCGGCGCGAATCGCCGCCGGCGAGCCCTACGCGCTGCGGCTGGACATGGCGGCGGCGCTGCGGCGGGTGGCGCGCCCCCTCGCCTTCCTGGAGCTGGGCCTGGAGGGCGGCCCGCGCCGGCTGCGCTGCGACCCGGCGCGCTTCGGCGACGTGGTGCTGGCGCGCAAGGACATCCCCGCCTCCTACCATCTCTGCGTGACGCAGGACGACGCGCTGCAGGGCGTGACGCTGGTGACACGGGCGGAAGACCTGCGGCCGGCGACCGACCTGCACCGGCTGCTGCAGGCGCTGCTGGGCTGGCCGGCGCCGCGCTACCGCCACCACCCGCTGCTCACGGGGCCGGACGGAAAGCGCCTCTCGAAACGCGACAACGCCCCCACCCTGGCGGCGCTGCGCGAGGCGGGCCACAGCCCGGCGGCGGTGCGGGCGATGGCCGAAGGGGCGGCGCCGGGCTGATCCGCCCCGCGCGGCCGGAAGCCGGCCCTCAGGTGCGGCCGTAGGTGTCCTCGAAGCGGACGATGTCGTCCTCGCCGAGATAGGAGCCCGACTGCACCTCGATCAGGGTGAGCGGGATCATGCCCGGGTTCTCCATGCGGTGCACGCAGCCGAGCGGCAGGTAGATGGATTCGTTCTCGCGCAGCATGATCCGCTCCGCGTCGCGCTCGACGATGGCGGTGCCGGCCACCACCACCCAGTGCTCGGCACGGTGGAAGTGCTTCTGCAGGGAAAGCTTGGCGCCGGGCTTGACCGAGATCTTCTTCACCTGGAAGCGGTCGCCCTTGATCAGCCCCTCATAGTGGCCCCAGGGGCGGTACATGCGGCGGTGCTCGGTGGCCTCCTTGCGGTTGGCCGCCTTGAGCTGCTCCAGCAGCTTCTTCACGTCCTGGGCGCGGTCGCGGTGCATGGCCAGCACGGCGTCGTCCGTCACCACCACCACCGCATCCTCCAGCCCGACGACGCCGGTCAGGATGCCCTCGGTGCGGACGTAGCAGTTGCGGGCCTGGTACAGCTCCACCGGGCCATGGGTCGCGTTGCCCTGGGCATCCTTGGGCGAGACCTCCCACAGCGCCGCCCAGGAGCCGACATCGGACCAGCCGAGATCGGCGGGCACCACGGCGGCGTGGCTGGTCTTCTCCATCACCGCGTAGTCGATGGAGATGTCCGGCGCGCGGGCGAAGGCCGCGGGGTCGAGGCGGATGAAGTCGAGATCGCGCGTGGCGCCTTCCACCGCGCCGCGCACCGCCGCCAGCAGCTCGGGCGCCAGGCGCTCCAGCTCGGCCAGCAGGGTGGCCGCGGTGGCCACGAACATGCCCGAGTTCCAGAGATGGCTGCCGCCGGCCAGGAAGCGGGCGGCGGTCTCGGCGTCGGGCTTCTCGACGAAGCGGCTCACGGCGGAGACGCCGTCAAGGCCCTCCAGCGGGGCGCCGCTTTCGATGTAGCCGTAGCCGGTCTCGGGCGTGGTCGGCTTCATGCCGAAGGTGACGATACGGCCGGCCCGCGCGGCCTCGGCGGCCTTGGCGAGGGCGGCGTGCATGGCGGGGGTGTCGCCGATGGCGGCATCGGCCGGCATCAGCCACAGCACGCTGCGCGTGTCGTCCTCATGCGCCAGCAGCGCCGCGGCGGCGATGGCGGGGGCGCTGTTGCGGGCCATCGGCTCGAGCACGATGCGCGGATTCTCGATCCGCGCCTCGCGCAGCTGCTCGGCCACCAGGAAGCGATGCTCCTGGTTGGAGATGATCAGCGGATCGGCAAAGGCCGGGCCGACGGCACGCCTCGCCGTCTCCTGCAGCATCGTCTGCTGTGACAGCAGGGGCCAGAACTGCTTGGGAAACCCTTCGCGGGACAGCGGCCAGAGACGGCTGCCCGTCCCGCCGCACAACACCACCGGCACGATCCGATGCTGCCCCGTTTCCGCCATTTGCGCCGCTCCGTTCGTCAATGTGAGGCCAGCATAAGGAACGGCCTAGAAAAGAAAAGCCGTCCTGAGCAATTGACCCAGAACGGCCATAAAAGCTGTAACTGTTTACAGGATCAGCCGGCCATCGCCTCTTCTTTCTTCTTGCGCAGGCCGGGCAGCAGCATCAGGCCGAGGGCCAGGGCGCAGATCGCCAGCAGCACGCCGCTGATCGGGCGCTCGACGAAGACCATCGGATCGCCGCGGGAGAGCAGCATGGCGCGGCGCAGGTGCTCCTCCATCATCGGGCCGAGCACGAAGCCCACCAGCAGCGGCGCCGGCTCCATCTTGATCTTGGCAAAGATGTAGCCAAGGATCGCGAAGAACACCGTCTGATAGACGCCGAAGACGCTGTTGTTGATCGAATACACGCCGATCGCGCAGAAAGTCAGGATCGCCGGGTACATGTACTTGTAGGGTACCTGCAGCAGCTTCACCCACATGCCGATCAGCGGCAGGTTGATGACCAGCAGCATCAGGTTGCCGATCCACATGGAGCAGATCAGGCCCCAGAACAGGTCCGGCTGGCTCTCCACCATGCGGGGACCCGGCTGGATGCCCTGGATGATCAGCGCGCCCACCATCAGCGCCATGACGGCGTTGGAAGGGATGCCGAGCGTCAGCAGCGGGATGAAGGAGGTCTGCGCCGCGGCGTTGTTGGCGGCTTCCGGCCCGGCCACGCCCTCGATGGCGCCGTTGCCGAAGTCGGCCTTACCGCGCGACATCTTCCGCTCCATCATGTAGGAGCCGAAGGAGGCCAGCGAGGCGCCGCCACCGGGCAGGATGCCCAGCGCCGAGCCCAGCACCGTGCCGCGCAGCACCGACGGGGTGGCGCGCTTCCACTCCTCCTTGGTGAGGAACAGGCTGCCCACCTTGGTGGAGAGCACGCTGCGGACCTCGGGGCGCTCCAGGTTCAGGATGATCTCGGCGATGCCGAAGACGCCCATCGCCATGGCGGCGAAGTCCAGCCCGTCCGACAGCTCAGGGATGCCGAAGGTGAAGCGCTGCTGGCCGGTCTGCACGTCGGTGCCGACCAGGCCGAGCGCCACGCCCAGCACCACCATGCCGATCGACTTGACGACCGATCCCTGTGCCAGCACCGAGGAGATGACGAGGCCGAGCAGCATCAGCGAGAAGTAGTCCGCCGGGCCGAAGGAGAGCGCGATGCTCGTCAGCAGCGGGCCGGAGGCGGCGACCAGGATGGTGGCGATGGAACCGGCGAAGAAGGAGCCCAGCGCCGAGATGGCCAGTGCCGCGCCGGCGCGGCCGTTGCGCGCCATCTTGTAGCCTTCCAGCGTCGTCACCACCGAGGAGACCTCGCCCGGCAGGTTCAGCAGGATGGCCGTCGTCGAGCCGCCATACTGCGCGCCGTAGTAGATGCCGGCGAGCATGATCATGGCGGTGGTGGCCGGCTGGCCGAAGGTGATCGGCAGCAGCAGCGAGATGGTGGCGACCGGGCCGATGCCCGGCAGCACGCCGATGGCCGTGCCGATCAGGGCGCCGAGCAGCGCGAACAGCACGTTGTCGATGCTGAGCGCGACGCTGAAGCCGTGGGCCAGATTGGCGAAAAGCAGTTCCATGGGTTTCCGGGCGCCTCAGAAGGTCGGCCAAACGCTGACGCGGATGTCCAGCTCGTAGATGAACACCCACCAGCAGAGCGCGAGCAGGAAGACGACACAGCCCAGCACGCCGAGCGGACGGTGCTTGGGCTCGGCCAGGGCCGCCACCACCACCATCGCGGTGATGGCCAGGAACAGGCCGCCCTGCTCCAGCAGCACGCCGAAGACCGTCATGCCCGCCAGCACCAGCGCCAGCTTGCGCCAGCCCGGGCTGACGGCCGCGACCGCGAAGCCGATGAGCAGCGAGATACCCAGCGCGTACCAGTTGGCCGAGAGGGCCGGCATCGCCGCCAGGAAGGGGTAGGCCACCAGCACGACGCCGATGGCGATGGCCAGGGTGACGAAATCAAGCTTGGTCCACTTCTCCAGCGGATCCGAGCCGCCGCGCAGCGAGATCGCCAGCACGATCGCGCCGAGGCCCAGTTCCAGCCAGAACACCAGCATCGGCATGTAGCCGGGGCCCATGCGCCGCGCCGAGCCAAGCGTGTGCTCGGTGTTCAGCCATAAGCCAATAACTGCCAGCGCCACCAGTAACAGACCGGAGGCGAGGTCTTTCGCATTGATCCTCATGCCGATTCCTTCTTGAACCCACGCGCCGCAGGCACGCGCCCTTGTTTCTTCGGAGAGCGGAATAAGCGAGCCGCGAGGGCTGCCGCTGGATACGCGGGTGCCCTGCCTCCGCCGGAGCCGGGACAGGGCCGCACGCGGGCGGGACGATGGTCAGGCCATCATGCCAGCCGGCTTGCAGCATCTTTGCGAGCAAGGCCGTCGGCATTTCCAGCCAGCGGCCTCCTCAGTCCGCATTGCGGTTATGGCCTGCCCCTCGCATCCTCCCCCCAGGCGCTGAATGGAGCGGCAACCTATGGCACCGGAACACATCGGGGCAAGGCACCAGATATTCATTAATAAAAGTTCATGAATGTTGCAGCGCAATATACTTCCGAAAGAGTGCCGGCCCGCTGGCAAAATGGGACAATCCAGAGCATGACAAACGAATTTCTGTTCAATGACCCGGGGCAGTGGCTACATGAGCGGGCCCTGGAGCAGATCGGCCGCCTCATCGCTTTGCGGCGCGATATTCACGCCCACCCCGAACTCGCCTTTGAAGAGACACGCACGGCAGGCCTTGTCGCGGCGGAGTTGAGCCGCCTCGGCATCACCCACCGCATCGGCGTGGGCCGCACCGGCGTGCTGGGCGTGATCGAGGGCGAGCGGCCCGGCCCGACGCTGGCCATCCGCGCCGACATGGACGCGCTGCCGATCCATGAGGAGACGGGCCTGGCCTATGCCAGCACCGTGGCGGGCAAGATGCATGCCTGCGGGCACGACATCCACACCGTCACCCTGCTCGGCGTCGCCGGGCTGCTGAAGGAGCTGGCGCCGCGCCTGGCGGGGCGCGTGGTGCTGGTGTTCCAGCCGGCCGAGGAGACGCTGGAGGGCGCCGCCGCCATGATCGCCGACGGCGCGGCGGATGGCATCGACATGGCGCTGGGCTTCCACAACCACCCGGACATGCCGGTCGGCCGCTTCGGCTATGTGCGGGGTGCCTGCCTGGCGGCGGCCGACCGCTTCGACCTCGTCATCCGCGGCAAGTCCGGCCACGCGGCGCACCCCTACGCGGCGGTGGACCCGATCGTGGCGGCGGCGCATTTCGTCACCCAGGCGCAGACCGTGGTCTCGCGCGAAGTGAAGCCGCTGCACCCGGCGGTGGTCACCATCGGGCAGTCGGTGGGCGGCACCACCTATAATATCATCCCCGAGCGCGTGGCGCTGAAGGGCTCCGTCCGCACCCTGCACGCCGCGGCGCGCGATACCGCCGAGGCGGCGTTGCGCCGGCTGGCGCAGGGCCTCGAGACCGGCTTCCGCGTGCAGGCCAGCATGGACTACCAGCGCATGGTGCCCGCCCTGGTGAACGACGACCGGGTGCTGGACCCGGCGCTCGCCGCGCTCGGCGCGCAGTTCGGCGACGGTCTGGTCGCGGAGGGCGAGCCGAGCATGGGGTCGGAGGATTTCTCCGCCTTCGCCAGCCGTGTGCCGGCCTTCCAGCTGCGCATCGGCTCCGGCGCGCCGGGCCGCAGCGATGCCCTGCACAATGCCGGCTACCAGCCGGATGAAGGCTGCATCCCCGCCGGAGTCGAGGCGCTCTCGCGCATCGCGCTCGACCTGCTGTCGCGCCCTGCGTGAACCGGAGCTAAAATCGACATGAAGATCTGTGTATTCGGCGCCGGCGCCATCGGTGGCCATGTCGCCGCCCGCCTGGCGCTGGGCGGCGCCGAGACCAGCGTGGTGGCGCGAGGGCCGCAACTCGCCGCCATCCAGCGCGACGGCCTGACCATCGAGGCGCCGGACGCCACCCACACGGTGCGCGTCGCCGCCGGCACCGCCGCCGAGCTCGGCCCGCAGGATGCAGTGATCGTCACCGTCAAAGGGCCCTCCCTGCCGCAGGTGGCCGAGGCGATCGGGCCGCTGCTCGGACCGGAGACCACGGTGGCCTTCGTCATGAACGGCATCCCGTGGTGGTATTTCGACCGCCATGGCGGCCCGCTGGACGGCCGCCGCCTGCCCGCCATCGACCCGGGCGACGCGGTGCGCGAGGCCATCGGCGTGGAGCGCACCCTGGGCGGCGTGGTCTATTCCGCCTGCACCGTCATCCGCCCCGGCGTGATCAAGGTGGAGCACGCCAACAACCGGGTGATCCTGGGCGAGGTGGATGGCAGCCCCTCCCCGCGCGCCCAGGCCATTGCCGACGTGCTGACGCGGGGCGGCATCTCGGGCGAGGTAACGGAGGCCATCCGGCGCGAGGTGTGGGCGAAGCTGATGGGCAATCTCAGCCAGGGTCCCTTCACCATCCTCTCCCGCCAGGGCATCGGCGGCACGCTGGCGGACCCGGCGGTGCGCGCCGCCATCCTGCGGGCGATGCGCGAATCGATGGCGGTCGCCGCAGCGCTCGGCCACCCCTTCGAGTACGACCTGGAGAAGCGCGTCGCCGCCTCCTCCAAGCTCGCCCACAAGCCCTCCATCCTGCAGGACCTGGAATTGGGGCGGCCGATGGAGGTGGAGGCGCTGTTCCGCACGCCGCTGGAACTCGCCCGCATGGCGGGGGTGGAGACGCCGACGCTCGACCTCTCCGTGGCGCTGGCGACCCAGGCCGCCACGGCCGCCGGGCTCTACGCGCCGCCCGCCGGCTGAGGCGCCGGCCCCGCCGCCACTCCGGCCGGGGTGGCGGCGGCCGGCAGGGCCGTCTGCCCCAGCACCCAGCCTTCCCAGCGCCGCACCCAGGGGTCCTCCGGCACGAAATCCGGCCGCGCGCCATCCAGCACGCCGATCAGGCAGAGCAGGCCGAGCAGGCTGTCGAACCGGTCCTCGCCGGCGGCATCGGTGCCGCAGCCGCCCAGCACCACCTGCTCCAGCACGCGGGAGGGCCGCATGCCGCGCCGCGCCATGGCGAGCAGGAGGGAGGGCCCGGTGGCGCGCCGCGCCTCGTGGTCGCGCTTGCTGCCGGGCAGGACGATGCCGAGATGCCGCATCGCCTCGGCCGGGTACACCTCGGCCAGCACGGCGTGGCCGGGCTCCAGCAATTCCAGCAGCCCGCCCTGGAACGGCCAGAAGCGCAGCCGCGCGCCCACCGCCAGGGCCGGCGCCAGCCAGTCCCGCCAGGCGGCGATGGCCGCCTTGCCGGACTGGTTGGCCCCCAGCGTCCAGAACACCGGCGCGCCGGCCGGGCGCTCGGCCGTGGCCAGGTCGCACAGCCGGCAGAGGCCGGCGGCGTCCGGCAGGCCGAGGGCGCGGGCATGGGCCAGCCGCGTCATGCCCTTCAGCCCGCGCGCCGGGTAGAAGGGGCGCTCGGGCGAGACGGTCTCCAGCGTCGGACTGACCAGGAAGAAATCCGGCGAGGCGTGCAGCCCGCGCAGGAAGTGGCAGAAATCCCGCTCCGGCCGCCCGGCGGCGAAGCCGCGCGGCAGGCCCAGCGGCAGGTCGAGCCCGAGCGCCAGCGGCACGCCCTCGGCCAGCAGCCCGGCCACCAGCCCGGCGGGGTCGCCCACCGGGCGCGGCGCCTCGGCGCGCCACTGCCCGCCGCGCCGTCGTGCAATGCTGACCCAGCGCTTGCGCGGATCGATGCTCCAATCCGCATGCGCCGCGATCATTGAGGTATCGTCGTTCGCCGGAGAAAGCCGCATGCCCTACACCCGCACCGCACGCCTGCTGCACTGGGCCACCGCGCTGGCTGTGCTGGCCATCGCCGTGCTGGGCCTCTGGATCGCCTGGGCGCCGCCGCAGGAGGAGGCCCTCAAGCTTCGTCTCTACAACATTCACGAGAGCCTCGGCATCAGCGTCCTGCTGCTGACGCTGCTGCGCCTGGTCTGGCGCCGCCGCCACCCGCCGCCGCCGATCCACCCGCCGCCGCCGGCGCTGCTGCACCGCGCCGCCTTCGCCACCCATGCCGCGCTCTACGCGCTGCTGCTGGCCATGCCGGTGGTGGGGTTCCTGGCCACCAATGCCTGGGGCTTCCCGCTGCGCTGGTTCGGGCTCATCCCCCTCCCCAGCCCGCTCGGCCGGCACGAGGCCCTGGCCCCGCTGCTGACCGCCCTGCATGGCTGGATGGCCCTGGCGCTGGGCCTGCTGGTGGCGCTGCACGCCGCCGCCGCCCTCTGGCACCACTGGGGCCGGGGCGACGACACGCTGCGGCGCATGCTGCCGGGCCTGCCCCCGCCCGGCGGCACGCGACCGGCGGCCCGGGGCTGAAGGCTGCCCGCGGTGCGGCTCAGCCGATCGGCTTCTGCGCCCGCTCCAGCAGGCGGGCGAAGAAGCCGGGCTTCTTCACCGGCTCGGCGGCCTTGGCCGTGCGCGCGGCCAGGGCCTCGCGGTCCTGCGTCTTCATCGACAGCCACTTCTCCAGGCTCACGCCCGCCTTGGCGGCGCGCTTCGCCTCATAGGCCCGCTGCCCCTCGGTCATCCGCACCGGCTGCTGCACCTTGCCCGTCATGTCCTGTTCCTCTTGCCCCGGCCATCCCGGCCTGCCGCCGGGGGTGAATGCCGCGCCGCGCGCCGGCCCGCAAGCGCTTCCCCCGCACCCCCCGCAAAGGGGCTTGCATGAGCATGGCGAGGCATGACCCTCTGCCGCCATGGAAGCAAAAGTCAAAGCCGGCCTCTGGGCCCAGATGGCGCTGCGGCTGGCCGACATGGCCGGGCAGCCCGGCATGGTGCTGCGCAAGGGAGACCCGGATTCGGGCGGCATCCTGTGCGTGCTGCGGGGGCGGGAAGGCTGCGTGGTGCTGAGCCAGGCGCGCGACGGCGAGGGCCGCCCGGCCTGGATGCGCGGCACCGGCCCCGCGCCGGTGCCGGAGCCGGTGGCGGAAGCCTATGTGGAGCGGCAGGTGAAGCGCGACCCGGATCTCTGGGTGCTGGAGTTCGAGACGCCGGACCTGCAGCCGCCCTTCGAGGCGAAGATCCTCTGACAGCGGGAGCCGGAGGGAGTCCCTCCCCGGCTCCCTCCCCTCCCTTCCGCGCCGAGGCCGGCAGGCCGGCTCAGAGCACCAGGTCGAGCGAGGCCAGGGCACCGGCGCCCTGGCCCAGGAAGCCGAAGCTGACCGTGGCATCCTCGGCGATGCCGCCATTCCAGGCGGCGTTGCGGATCACGTAGCCGGCGGCATCGTGCGAGACGATCTCGGCGTTCCAGATCTGCGTGATCTCGTAGGGCGTGTCGATCCGCAGCTGCCAGCCCTGCACCGCGCCGCTGCCCTCGTTGGTCAGCGCGACGCTGGCCTGGAAGCCGCCGGCCCAGGCGTTCACCACCGAGACGCTGCCCTCCAGGCCGCCATCCTCGACCGGCGGCGGGGGTGGCGGCGGCGGGGGCGGCGGCGCCACCGCATCGTCATCCAGGATGGTGCCGGTGCCGCTCATGTCGCCGGCCGTGGCGCCGCGCGGGTTGGAGAGGACGACCGAAAAAGTCTCATCCGCCTCATGCAGCACATCGGCGGCGATGGCGACGGCGATGGTCCTGCTGGTCTCCCCCGCCTCGAAGCGCAGCGTGCCCGCGGCGGCGGTGAAGTCGGCCAGGCCCGCGGTGCCGGGCTGCGTGGCCCAGTCCACCAGCACCGCCTCCGCCGCCGGGGCGGAAAGCGTGACAGTGAAGAGCATGGTCCGGCCGCCGCCATCCGTCTCCCCGCCGGCCGGCAGGTCGCCAAGGTCGAACTGCAACGGCTCGAGCCATTGCATCTTGGCCTCGATCACCGTGCGCCAGTCATCGGCCAGGATGCCGCCGGTGTCGCCGGAATTCGGGTTCCAGGACCACCAGGTCCAGCTCGCGCCCTGCTGGCCGGCGGCGATGTCGCGGTCGCCATCCAGGTCGAGGTCGCCCGAGAGGTAGCCGGTGATCGCCTCCAGCCAGAGCAGGTCCTTCGGGTCCTGCAGCTTGGTGCCGAACTCGCCGAGCAGCACGGGGGCGATGTTCTCGCGGTAGAGATAGCCCCACATCTGGTCGAACTTGGCCGCCAGCTGCGTCTCGAAGCCGGGCTGCTGGAACCAGGGCTGGGCATGGATGGAATTCGGGTAGTCATGCGCCGAGTAGACCAGCTTGTCGGCCACGGCGAGCTGGATCGGGCGGTCCCGCGCGCCCATCAGGTTGCCGCCCCACCAGTAGTTGCTGCCCTGGTAGGTGCCGATGCCCTCGACGATGATCAGCCAGTCCGGATTGGCGGCGAGCACGGCATTGCCCGCCCGCTCGGCCGCCGCCGCCCAGTCATTGGCGCCGCCGCCACCCCAGTTGCCGTTGTAGGGCTCGTTGTGCAGATCGGCGCCGACCACGGCCGGCTTGCCCGCATAGCGGGCCGCCAGCATCGACCAGTCGGCGATCCACTGCGCCTCGGAATAGCCCGCCTCGTACCACAGCCCGTTGCCGGAGGTGCCGGCGCCGGCGCTGTTGCGGTGATGGTCGAGGATGATGCGCAGCCCGATCTGGCCGGCGTAGTCGATGATGCGGTCCATCACCTGCAGGCCGGAGAGGCCCTGCAGCTCGGGGCTCTTCGAGAAGTCGATGCCGCTGGGCGCGGCGTTGCTGTGCAGCAGCTCGGAGGAGAAAGGCAGGCGGATGGTGTTGAAGCCCTCCGCCTTCATCTGGTCCATCATCTCCTTGTAGCCGCGCGCCCAGAGGCCGTGCGGCGCCAGGTTGGCCGATTCCAGGCCGAACCAGTTCACCCCCGCCAGCTTCACCGCCTGCCCGGCGGCGTCGACGATCTGGTTGCCCCGCGTGCTGAGCGCACCGGCCGCCCCGCCGCCACCGCCCGTGCCGGCCGGGTCGCCCTCCACCACGCTGGCATCGCCGATGTCGAGGCGCGGCGGCGGCGGGGCGGTGTCGTCGTTGCGGATGGTGCCGGCGGCCTCGGCATCGGCCAGAGTCGCGCCGGAGGGAGCGGAGAGGCGCAGCAGCAGCGTCTCGTCCGTCTCCACCGCCATGTCGCCCAGCACCTTCACCCGGATGGTCCTGCTGGTCTCGCCGGCAGCGAAGGTCAGCTGCCCTTGCAGCGCGGTGTAGTCCACGCCGGCGGCTGCGGTGCCATCGGTGGTGGCGTAGTTCACCGTCACCGCCGTTGCGGCGGCGCGGTCCAGCGTCACGGTGAAGACCAGCTCCCGCGTGCCATCCCCGCCTTCCATCACGCTGGCATCGGTGATGGAGAGGGTGGGCGGCGTGTCGCCACCCGTCGTGGGCATGCCGTTCAGGCTCAGGCCCTGGGGCAGGCTGGCGGCGCTGCCGGCCGCCTGGAAGCCCAGGCTGACGGTGCCATCGGGCGGCACCACCGCGTTCCAGCTCAGGCTGCGCAGCACATACCGGGTGCCGACATGGCTGACGATCTCGGCGCCCCAGAGATTGGTGATCTCGAATCCGGCATCGAAGGCGATGGTCCAGCCATTCAGCCCTCCTGCCCCGCCCTGCACCGCAAGATTGCCGATGAAGCCGCCGCTCCACTGGTTGGACACGCTGTAGGTGAGGGTTGATGCCACGGGCATCGTCTCCGCCGGTGAATGGTGCGGCCACCATATCCGAAGCGAAGGACCGGATCGAACCTTTAGATTTTATTACGAGGCGTGTTTATCGCGCCTGGAGCGATCCGACGGCGCGTGGCCGCCGGACCTCGCCGCCCGGCTTCAGCCGGGCATGGCCATCTTCACCGGCGGCTTCAGCTCCGGCGGCAGCGGGCAGACATAGGGGGTCGCCTCGGTGCGCGCGGCGTGGTCGGCCTTGGCGCGGGCGATCAGCGACGGGTCGCGCAGCGCCTCGACGGCGACGCCCGCCATCACCTTCGCCACATGCACCATGCCCTTGTGCGCGATGCCCGACTTGCCCTGCGCCGTGAGCTGCCAGCTATGCCCCGGCGTGCCGATGGCATAGGTGGCACCGCGCGCCTGCACGGTGGGCACCGCCCAGGAGACGTCGCCCACATCGGTGGAGCCCACCATGGCCGCGCCCTTGGCCTCGAGCGGGATGATCTGGTCGGCCAGCGGCACGCCCTTGCGCACCGGCACGCCCATCCGCTTGAAGGCGCTGGCGATGTCCTCGTCCGAGAGGGTCTTCTGGAACTCGGCGGCCAGAGCGCGGTCCTCGTCGTCGAAGGGCGGCGGGCCGAGATGCTCCAGCTGGTCCTGCATGGCGCGCTCCAGCGGCGTGTTGGCCAGCAGGTTGGAGACGGCGGAGACCACCTTGGTGGTCACGCTGGTCTCGGTCATCAGCGCCGCGCCGTCGCCGATCTTGCGCACGCGGGCGATCAGCGCCTGCAGCCCCGGCAGGTCGGTGGCGCGGATCAGGTAGCGCACCTTGGCCGTGCCCTGCACCACGTTCGGCGCGATGCCGCCGGCGTCGAGATAGGCGTAGTGGATGCGCGCGTCGCTCGGCATGTGCTCGCGCATGTAGTTGACGCCGACATTCATCAGCTCGACGGCATCAAGCGCCGAGCGCCCGAGATGCGGCGCGGCGGCGGCATGGCTGGAGCGGCCGACGAAGGAGAAGTCGATGCGGCAATTGGCCAGCGAGTTCGCCTCGTTCACCGCGGCGAAGGGCGCCGGGTGCCAGGAGATGGCGATGTCCACGTCCCGGAAGCAGCCCTCGCGCACCATGAAGGCCTTGGCGGCGCCGCCCTCCTCGGCCGGGCAGCCATAGTAGCGCACGCGGCCCTTGATGCCGTTCTTCTCCAGGTAGTCCTTCACCGCCGTGGCCGCCAGCATGGCGCCGGCGCCGAGCAGGTTGTGGCCGCAGCCATGGCCCACCCCGTCACCGGGCAGCGGGCGATGCTCGGCCACGCCGGCTTCCTGGCTGAGGCCCGGCAGCGCGTCATACTCGCCGAGGATGGCGATGACCGGGCCTTCCTCGCCCGCCTCTCCCATCACTGCGGTCGGGATGCCGGCGAGCTCGGTGGTGACGCGGAAGCCATGCGCCTCCAGCGCCGCCTTGTGCTCGGCGGCGGAGCGGAACTCGGCATAGGCCAGCTCCGGCATGCCCCAGACGCGGTCGCTCAGCTCGATGAAGGCGTCCTGATGCGCCTCGACCAGGCGCCAGATTTCCTCGGTGTTGTGCATCGCCACCCCCTCGTTCCGATTGGTGGCCGTCAAACTGCGTCCGGGGCGGCGGCTTGTCGAGGCCCGCGGCCCGCCCAGGCCGGGTCGGCGGCCGTTCATCCTTTCCTAACCGCGTTCTCATAGGCTGCGCGGACGCTGAATTCTGAGATGGATGGCCCGAGGGCCGCAGGGCGGGGAGCCCCTCTCATGTTCGACATTGTCATCCGCGCCCATGGCTTCGTCGCCGCCGGCCACGCGGCCGGTGCCGAGACGCGCCGCGCCGAGCAGCGCCGCGCCCTGGCGGCCCGGCACGTCGCCGCCACCAGCCAGACGGATGGCGAGCATGGGGGCGGCGGCAATGCGGGCGGCGGCAACACGGGCGCCGGCACCGGCCGGCGCGCCCCGGCCGAATCCGCCTTCCAGATGCTGGAAGGACCGGCCGATGGAGGAGATCTCGGCGAGGCGGCCCCGCTCGCCGCCATCGCCACGATCCAGCGCAGCTACCAGGCCGACGGCAGCGCCGGCCATGAAAGGCAGGAGCGGGTGGAGGACAGCCTCGACATCCTGGGATGAGCGGCTCGCCCGGCGCCTCCCGGACACCGCCGGCTCAGGGCTGGCCGGCCGCCAGGGCCTCCAGCCGGCGCAGGCCGCGCGCATCGGCCAGCACGGCGGCCAGCTCGGCCCGCGGCAGGCGGGTGGCCTCCGCCAGGCTCTCCGCCTCCTCCAGCCGCGCGAGGCCCAGTAGCAGCGCCGTGTCCAGCGGGTCGAGGCGCGGGCGGCGTGGCGGCGGCAGCATGCCCCGGTGCGCCTCCAGCAGCGCCGGCTCGCGGAACAGGCGCAGCACATCCGGCTCCGGCGCCGCCGCCGTCAGCTCCTGCTGAAGCTGGCGGGCGCGGGCCAGCACGGCGGGGGTCTCCCGCTCCTCCGGCGTCAGCAGCAGGCCGAGGCGCCGCAGCCCGACGCCGATGTCGCGCCGCGCCGTCAGCGCCGCCAGCGGGATGGCCAGCGCCAGCCCCAGCACGACGGGCGACATCCACAGCGCCAGATAGGGCGAGACCAGCCAGGCGGCGCCGCCGAAGGCCAGGCCGAACAGCGTGTGCCGCCAGTAGAGCCGCGCCACCTGCCCGAGCGGCAGGCTGCCATCGTCCCGCCGCTGCGCGTTCCAGCCGGAGTCGCGGCCGAGCAGGATGCCCACCACATCGACGGACTGGGTCAGCATCGTCACCGGCGCCAGCAGGCCGGCCACCAGCGTCTCCACCAGTATCGAGAGGAAGGCGCGGATGGCGCCGCCGCTGCCGCGCCGGTCCCGCGCGTGGAACAGCAGCGCGAACCACGCCATCAGCTTCGGCGCCAGCAGCAGCGCCATGGTGCCGATGAACACCCACATGGCGCGCACCGGATCGACCACCGGCCAGTCGGGGAAGAGGCTGGGGCCGGCGGGGAAGTATTCGGGGCGGATGAAGCGTGCCTGGATGGCCAGCACGACGCCCATCACCAGGAACAGCAGCCAGATCGGCGCGGTGATGTAGCTGCCGATGCCGGTGAGCAGGTGCAGCCGGCTGACCCAGTGCAGCCCGCGCGCCGGCAGCACCGACGCGTGCTGCAAATTGCCCTGGCACCAGCGCCGGTCGCGGATGGCGAGGTCCATCAGCGAGGGCGGGCTCTCCTCATAGGTGCCGCGCAGCCAGGGCACCATGTGGATGGCCCAGCCGGCACGCCGCATCAGCGCCGCCTCGACGAAATCGTGGCTCATGATGTGGCCGCCGAAGGGCTTGCGGCCGTGCAGCTCCGGCAGGCCGGCCGCATCGGCGAAGGCGCGGGTGCGGATGATGGCGTTGTGGCCCCAGTAATTGCCCTCTGCCCCGTGCCACCAGGCGATGCCTTCGGCGATCAGCGGGCCATAGACGCGGCCGGCGAATTGCTGCATCCGCGCGAACAGCGTGTTGCCGCCGGCGATGATCGGCAGGGTCTGGATCAGCCCCACATCCGGGTGGCGCTCCATGGCGTCGGCCAGGCGCAGGATGGTGTCGGCCTCCATGACGCTGTCGGCGTCGAGCACCAGCATCTGCGGGTAGGCATCGCCCCAGCGGCGCACCCAGTCGGCGATGTTGCCGGCCTTGCGCTCCGTGTTCTTCGCGCGGCGGCGGTAGAAGATGCGGCCATGGTCGCCCGTGCGCTCGCGCAGGGCCAGGAAGGCGGCCTCCTCGGCCACCCAGATCTCGGGCTGGGTGGTGTCGCTGAGGATGAAGATGTCGAACCGCTCCAGCGCGCCGGCGGCGGCGAGCGATTCATGGATCGCCTGGAGGCCCGCCATGACGCGGGAGGGGTCCTCGTTGTAGGTCGGCATCAGCAGCGCGGTCTTCACGCCGGGCATCGGCGGCGGGCCATCGGGGGCGATGCCGAGCCGCCGGTCCGGCCCCGCCAGCAGGCGCAGGAAGCCGCACACCGCGCTGCTGAAGGACAGCGCGATCCAGGCGAACAGCACCACGAACAGCACCAGCACGATGCCCTGCAGGGCGGTGGGCTTGCCGCTGCCCAGCACCAGCCACATCTCGCGCGCGGCGAAGGCGGTGAGCGCGATCGCCGCGCCGATCACCAGCAGCCGCCGCAGCCAGACCAGCGTCAGCTGCGAGGGGCGGCCGCCCGGCCGCACCGTGGGGCGCGCGCGGAGCGACTGCACCGGCATCGCCAGCGGCGCCTCCGGCGGCAGGGCCCGCCAGCCCTCCTCTCCAGGCGCCGGAGGGGCGGCAGCCGGCCGCGTCACGCCGTCCATCGGTACAGCAGCGTCTCGGCCACCGCCTCGGGGCCGGCCTTCAGCTCGGCGCGCAGCTCGACGGCGCGCGCATCGCCGGGGAACAGGTCGAAGCTGATGCGCCAGCCCTGGGTCTCCGGGTTGCGCTGCACCACCACGTTGCGGACCTCGCCGCGGCTGGCCGTCACCAGCGCCTCGGGCTTCGCATCCGGCGCCAGGTTGTCCAGCGCGCCGCCGGTGGCGTCGATGACGAAGAGCCGCCCGCCCTGTGTCCAGGAGGCGCCGGAGCGGGTGGACATCAGCCGGCCCAGCTCCGGGCTGCCCGGCGCCTCGTCGCACCAGTGCAGGCGGAAGGTGTAGCGGTACTCGCCCTTGGCGCGCAGCGGGTCCTTCGGGCGCCAGAAGGCGACGATGTTGTCGTGGATCTCGCCGCTGGTCGGGATCTCGACCAGCTGCACCGCCCCCTCCCCCCAGTCGCCGATCGGCTCCACCCAGAGGCTTGGGCGCTTCTCGTAGCGTGCCTCCAGGTCCTCGTAGCTGTCGAAATCCCGCCGCCGCTGCATCAGGCCGAAGCCGCGCGGGTTGACGTCGCCGAAGGCGGAGAGCTGCAGGTCGCGCGGGTTGTTCAGCGGGCGCCAGACGCGCTCGCCGCGGCCCGTGAACATCAGCAGCCCGTCGGAATCATGCACCGCCGGGCGCCAGTCGTCGCGCCCCGCCCGGTTCAGCGGCGAGAACCAGAACATGCTGGTCAACGGCGCGACGCCGGCCGTCGCCATGTCCACGCGCGGGAAGATGGTGGATTCCACGTCGAACAGCGTGACGCGGCCGGGACGGATGCCGAAGCGGAAGGCCGCGGCGCAGGAGGGGCTGTCGAGCAGGGCGTGGACGGTGATGGCGTTCACCCCCTCGCGCGGGCGCTCGATCCAGAAGGCGCGGAAGAGCGGGAACTCCTCGCCCTTCGGGTCGGCCGTGCCGATCGCCAGGCCACGCGCCGAGAGGCCGTAGATCTGGCCGCGCGCCACGGCGCGGAAGTAGCTGGCGCCGAGGAAGGCGCAGACCTCGTCGTAATACTCCGCCCTGTTGATCGGCGCGTGCAGGCGGAAGCCGGCGAAGCCGAGATCCTCCGCCGCCGGGCGCGGCATGTTCTGGAAGTCGAACAGCTCGGGGCTGTAGCGGATGGGCCGCGCCATGCCGCCCGCCACCTCGTACATGTCCACGCGCGACTTGTAGAGGAAGCCGCGGTGGAACATCTGCGCCTGGAAGGGCAGCCCGCCCTCGCGCCACAGCGCCTGCGCCGGGCGGTAGCGGATGTCGCGGTACTGGTCGTAGGTCAGGTCGGTGAGGCCCGAGGGAAGGCCGTCGGGCGGCGCCTTGTAGGGCTGCTGCGCCAGGCGCCGCGCCGTCTCGCGCACCGTGCCGGGGTCGAAGGGCGTCTCGTCGGGACCTGCCGCCTGGGCCGCGGACAGATGGGTCGTCTCCTCCGCCAGGAAGACGGTGGAGAGGGACAAGGCGGCGAGCATGGCGTCGCGGCGGTTCACAGCAGGCAACTCCCTTTCCGGCGGCGACCAGCGAACGCGCGGGGCGGCGGCGGGTTGCGCGCCCGGCCCCGCTGACGCTGACCGGCCCCGATCAGGCGCCGCGAATGCGGTTAAATTCGGCCTTTTTCAAGCCACCGCCGTGAAGCTGCCATCCTCGGCCAGATAGGAGAGAACACCGGTGCGGATGTCGAAGGAGCCGCCATGCAGCGCCAGCGTCCCCTCCGCCACCCGGCTGGCAACCCACGGAAAGGTCATCAGGTTGCGCAGGGAGAGCTTCACGGTCTCCAGCTCGCACTGCGCCTGGGCGGCCTCGGCGTCGGTCGGCTCGCAGGCCAGGGTGCGGCGGCGCGCCTCCTGCGCGATGCCGGTCATCCACGGCTCGACGAAATCCTGCGCCCCGGGCGGAAAGCCGCGCAGCAGCGCCTGCACGCCGCCGCACATGGCATGCCCCAGCACGATGATGCGCGGCACCTTCAGCACGCAGACGCCGAATTCCAGCGCCGCGCTGGTGCCGTGGTAGGAGCGGTCCGGCTCATAGGGCGGCACGAGGTTGGCCACGTTGCGGACGATGAACAGCTCCCCCGGCGCGGCGTTGAACACCATGCCCGGATCGACGCGGCTGTCGGAGCAGGCGATCACCAGGGCCCGCGGGCTCTGCCCGTCCCGCGCCAGGTCCTGGAACAGCCGGCGGCGCTCCGGCCACACCTCGGCGCGGAAGCGGCGGTAGCCATCGAACAGCGTGTCGAGGTCATCCGGCTTGCCGGCGGGCGGCTGATTCGGCGGGTTTTCCATGAGGCATCCCTGGTGGCAGGTGAATTGGCCGTTTCCTCGCGCGGGGAGATGCGCGGTTTGCGGCCCGTGTCAACAGCCGCCCCGCTCACCCGACGCGCAGCAGGTGGTTGTCCCAGGCGCCGCGCGGCCCCGGCAGCGGGCGCGTGGCGCCGCTGCGGGCATCGGCCTCCAGCAGCGCGCCATGGCCGCTGGCCAGGATGAAGCGCCCCGGCGCGCCGGCCGGCGCCACGCCGCAGACATCGCCCAGCGGCACCGAGCCCAGCGCGCGCCCCGCCACCAGATCCCAGAACAGCGCCACGCCGCCGCGCGGGCTGGTGGCCGCCAGCACCGCCCCAGCGGAGTCGGTGGCGACGCTGCCGATATAGTTGCGGCAGGCGGCGCGCAGCGTCTCCGGCAGCGCCAGCGGACGCAGCGCCCCCTCGCCCCGCTGCACCGCCAGCAGCGGCACGGCCTCCGCCTCGTCGCCCTCGAACTGCATGGCCACCGCCGTGCCGCCCGGCACCGGCGCCAGATGGCGGATGGAGAGCCGGTTCATCGCCGGCGCAAAGCGCGCCGTGGACAGCACGCGCCCGTCGCGCGGGTCGAGATGCACCAGGGACGGGTCCATGCCCGCCGGGTCGAGATTCGCCCGGGGCGCATCGGGGTGGGTCAGGATGCCGCCATTGGCCACCACCAGCGCCGCGCCCCCGGGCGCGAGGCGCATGTCGTGCGGGTCGCGCCCGCCGGTCGCGAACTCGGCCACGCGGCGGAAGCCGTCCGTGGCGTCGTAGACGCCGATCAGCCCGGCGCCGTCCGCCACCCGCGTCTCGGTGGCGTAGAGCAGCCTGCCATCCGGCGCGAACAGGCCATGGCCGTTGAAATGCCGGTCCTCCGGGGGCGCGAAGCCCTGCCGCAGCGTGCCTGTGGCGAGGTCGGCCACCAGCGCCTCCCAGCCCGGGCGGCGGCCGAACACCACCACCAGCGGCCGGGCGGGATGCACGGCGAAGCCATGCGCGCGGGCCGTGAGCCGCAGGTCGAGCGGCACGCCGCCATCGCCGGGGGCGAAGGCGCCGGCATGGTCCCCCTCCCCCGGCACGCGCCAGGCGCCCAGCACCAGGGGCGAGGCGCCGCGCGCCGGGCGCCGCGGCCAGGAGGCGAGATCGGAAGCCAGCAGGGCGCCCAGCAGCAGGTCGCGGCGGCGCACCCGGTCAGTCCCCGTCCAGCGCGTTGAAGCCGAGCGGGATGCCGAGCGCCGGCGCCAGCCGCTGGGCCAGCAGCGCCTTCAGCGCCGCCGCCTCCCGCTGCACCACCGCCACCGCCTCGCGCCGGGCCGGGTCGCCGATGGCCGCCTCCAGCGGCAGCGGCATCGCCGCGGCCGAGGTGCCGAGCTGGGCGAAGGCACGATCCAGCAGCCCTTTCAGCCCCGCCTCGCCGCCGGCCGCCAGGGCGGGGGCGAAGGCCCTCTCATAGAGTGCGCGCGCCGCCGCGAGGTTGGCCTGCACCGCCTGCCCCGAAAGGCCGCTGCGCCATGCCTCCAGCAGCTGCGCCCGCGCCGTGCCGGCCGAGCTGCCGAGGGCACGCGTCAGCTTGCGGTCTGCCACCATCTCCACCGCCGCGTGCAGCGCCTTGAACAGCTCCAGCGTCGCCTCCTGCGGCGTGGCATAGGGCGGGCGCGGCTCGGCGAGCGCGGCGCCGTAGGGGGTCTTGCCGCCGGTCCAGCCGGCCAGCATGTCCTGCGCCAGGGTGGAGAGATTGCCGCCGATGGCGCGCAGCAGGGCGCCCCTATAGGCCGCCTCGGCATCGCCGGCGCGCAGCCGCGCCACCGCCTCCTCGCCATAGAGCAGCCGCTCCAGCGCCGGCAGGCCCTGCGTCGTCACCTGCCCCAGCGCGTTGGCGCGGGCCTCCAGCGCCGCCGGGTCGCGCGCCGCGATGGCGGCGGAGAGGTCCCGCCCGATGGCGTTGCGCGGATCGGGCCAGAACTGGATGCGCGGGTGGCGGCTGAACAGCTCCGCCGGCCCCACCCGCACATGCTGGATCTCCTGCCAGGCCAGCATGGCGCGGGCGAAGCCTTCCCGCGCCGCCTCCAGCGCCGGCTGCTCCTGCGGGGTCCGGGCCAGCGCGTCCAGCCGCGCGGCGAGGTTGGCCGTGGCCTCGGCGAAGCGCCGGTAGGCGGGCAGCAGCACCTGCTCCACCGCCGTGCGGTTGAGGGCGCGGAAGGCGGCCTCGTCCGGCGCGGCCCGCGCCGTGCCGGGGGCGAGCAGCCGCAGCGGCACGGCCAGGATGCCGAAGGACAGGAGGGCGCGGCGGGCGAGCGGCATCAGAGGGAATCCAGAAAGGTCAGCAGGGCGGCGCGGTCCTCGGCGCGAAGGCCCAGCACCCGGTCGCGGGCCTGCCGGGCCTCGCCACCATGCCACAGGATGGCCTCCAGCGCCGAGCGCGCGCGGCCGTCATGCAGCAGCCCGGCACCGCCGGGGCGGGCGGTGGCCAGGCCAAGGCCCCAGAGCGGCGCGGTGCGCCAGTCCTGCCCGCCCGCCTGCCACTCGGCGTGGCCATCGGCGAGGCCTTCCCCCATGTCGTGCAGCAGCAGGTCGGTATAGGGGGCGATGGGCGCGCCGCCGGCCGTCGCCAGCCGCGGGCGGTGGCAGGCGGCGCAGCCCAGCGCGCCGAACAGCGCCTCGCCCTGGCGCACCCCGGGCGCCTCCACGGCACGGCGGGGCGGAGGAGCGAGGTTGCGGGCATAGAACACGGTCAGGGCGAACAATGCCGGCGCCACCTCGGGCTGGTGGGGCGCTGCCCCGCCATGCGGCGCCTGCCGGCAGGCGGGCTGGGCCGGGGTGCAGTCGCCCCAGGGGTCCGGGCGCGGCGGCGTCGAGAGGCCAAGGTCGAGCGCGAAGGCGGCGGCGGCCTGTTCCGGCAGGTCCGGCTCCGTCGCCTTCCACCCGAAGCGGCCGAGCCGCCCGCCGGCGACGCGGTTGGGCCGGCCGCGGATGCCGTCGCCATCGCGGTCCTGCGGATCGGCGGCGGCGAGGATCTCCGCCTCCGGCACCTGCTCCAGCAGGCCGAGGCCGAGCAGAGGCGGCGAGAGCCGGAGCGAAAGGCGCAGACCCGGATCGGGCGGGCCATGGCCAGGTTCCTCCAGCCGGGGGCGCGGCTGGCGCAGCGCCACCACCAGCCCGTCGGCCAGGGTGACGCGGTGCTCCTGCCAGCGCGGCGCGAGCCGCCCCTCCCCCGGCAGGCCCGGCGCGGAGAGAGGCTGCAGCTGCGCGCCATAGCGCGGGTCGGGGATCAGGCCGAGGCGCCCCTCCTCCAGCAGCGCCCGCTGCGGCGGCGTGGCGGCGGGGATGGACAGGCGCGCCACCAGCCCCGCCGGCACATCGCCCGTGCCGGGGGGAGAAGGACCGCGCCCGGCGCGCGGGTGGCAGCTTTCGCAGGCCCGGGCGTTGTAGAGGGGGCCGAGCCCATCGGCCGAGCGGGTCGAGGCGGGCGCCGGCACCCAGAGGCGCTGGAACACGCTCTCGCCCAGGCGGAATTCCAGGCGGGAATCCCGGTCGGCGGACAAGGCTGCCCCGGCCGGCAGGGCCAGCGCGGCCAGGGCGGGAACCACCAGCAGCCGGGCGCGGCGCCACACGCCGCGCCGCCAGGGAAACGCCGCCACCGCCGGCGCGGCTACTTGAAGACCTTCGCGGGGTCGTCGAGGCTCTGCGAGCCTTCCACCGAGAGGGCGGGCAGCTTCAGCGCCGCCACCACGCGCTCGATGCTGCGCGTCTGCGCCACCAGCGCGTCGATGCCCGCCTGGATGGCGGCGTTGCCCTCCCGGTTGCCCTCGGCCAGCATCTGGTCGTAGGCCTCCACCGTCTCGGCGCGCCTCGCCAGGGCGTCGAAGGCGGCCAGCGTCGCGGCGAGGCGGGCGTCCATCTCCTCGCGCAGGCGGCGGTCCGTGCCATCCACCAGGTTGCGCAGGCTGGCACCGCGCAGCACGCGCCCGTCGGCGCGGCGATACTCGCCGCGCCACACCGCCACCATGCCCAGCACATTGCCGCGGTGGCTGTTGTGCGTGTTGTCGGAGAAGCAGTCCTGCTCCTCCTCCGGGTCGTGCAGCAGCAGCCCGAGCTTCATCCGCTCCCCCGCCAGCTCGCCATAGGAGAGGCTGCCCATGCCGGCCAGCATGGCGGCCAGCCCCTCGGGCGCCGGGTTCGCCGCCAGCCGCCGGCGGATGGCGCCGCCCGGCGACCATTGCGCCACCATCTCCTCCAGGTCCTTCACCAGCAGCCCGGTGACGATGCGCAGATACTGCCCGCGCCGGTCGGCATTGGCGGCGCTGGTGTAGTCGGTGAAGGGGCGCCGGCCGGCGCCGGGGCCGGTGCCGTTCAGGTCCTGCCCCCAGAGCAGGAACTCGATGGCGTGGTAGCCGATGGTGACGTTGGCCTCGACCTCCCCCGCCTCGTGCAGCGCTTCGAGGGCCTCCGCCGTCAGCGCCGAGAGGTCGCGCGTCTCGTCGCCCAGGCGCAGGCTGCGGGAGCCGATGATGTTGGCGGCATAGAGCGGGTTCTCGTCGCTTTCCGTGCCGTAGCCGGCATCGACATCGTCGATGAGCCCCTCATCCAGCGGCCAGGCGTTCACGCGGCCTTCCCACGCATCCACCTCCGGGTTGCCGAAGCGCAGCGTCTCGGTCTGCGCATAAGGCGCTCGGGCGGCGATCCAGGCACGGCGCGCGGCGGCGAGCCCCTCCTCCGAGGGAGCGGCGAGGAAGCTGTCCACCGCCTGCCGCAGGGCGCGGCCCGTCTCCAGGCAGTCCTCGAACATCGCCTGGCCCAGATCGGCGTAGTGGCGCAGCACGGCGCGCTGGCCGGCCTGCCCGGGGGCGGCCGCGGAGAAGGCGGGGCGCATCTTCGCGGCCAGGGCGGCGGGGGCAAGGAACAGGCCGGCGGCCAGGGTGCGACGTTGCATGGTCGATGCTCCGGGTGCGGGCCCTGCTGGTATTGCAAGCAAGTCGCACTTGCAAGAATCACCGCACGGCTTGTTGACGAAAAGTAACCGCACGTCCTAAAGGAAATGCGAAGCATTCTCATTCGCAGGATTCGCCGATGACGACCCAGAGCGGGACCAAGCCCCCGACATCGCATGCCGCCTGGATGGCGGGCCTCGCCATGGGCCTCCCTGGCGCGGCCCTGGCCCAGGGCGCCGCGGCGCCCGAGGGCGGGCTGGTGCTCCCCACCGTCGATGTGCAGGGCACCGCGCCGGCCAACACGCTGCAACGCGCCGCGCCCGTCTCCCGCCTGCCCGGCTCGGTGCAGGACACGCCGCAGGTCATCAACGTCATCCCGCGCGAGGTGCTGGAGCAGCAGAACGTCACCACGCTGGAGCAGGCGCTGCGCAACGTCCCCGGCATCACCGCCTCGATCGGCGAGGGTAATGGCGGCGTGAACGGCGACCAGTTCCGCATCCGCGGCTTCGCGGCGCAGAACGACATCTACACCGACGGTCTGCGCGACTTCGGTGCCTACACGCGCGACGCCTTCACCTACGAGGATGTCTCGGTCATCAAGGGGCCCTCGGGCTTCGCGCTGGGCAATGGCACGGTGGGCGGCGCCGTCGCCGTCGGGCTGCGCACGCCGCGCCTCGGCAACAGCTACTCGGCCACCGCCACCGGCGGCAGCGGCCCCTATGCCCGCGGCACGGTCGACATCAACCAGCAGATCGGCGAGACCACCGCGCTGCGGCTGAACCTGATGGGCCAGTCGAGCGAGGTGGTCGGCCGCGACGGGGTGGACAGCCGCCGCTGGGGCATCGCCCCCTCGATCGCCTTCGGCCTCGGCACCGACACCACCCTGACGCTGCACTACCAGCACTACGAGTATGACAACGCCACCGATTCCGGCATCCCGGTGGTGACGGCGCCCGGCAGCACCATTGGCCGTCCGCTGACCGAGTACGGCCTGCCGCGCGGCACCTGGTACGGCCTCAGCAGCGACCGCGACGAGGTGACCACCGACGTCTTCACCGCACGCCTGAACCACACGGTGAATGACTGGCTGACCCTGGCCAACGACACGCGGGTGAGCTTCATCGACCGCGACTACGCCAGCTCGATCGTCAGCTGCGCGGCGGCGAGCTGCGTGACCCCCTGGTTCCGCAACCGCAGCGGCACGGTGACGGCGAGCGGCGCCGGCAACCCATACCATCAGGAAAGCTGGGCGGTGCAGAACGTCGCCACCGCCACGGCGCGCTTCACCACCGGCCCGCTGCGGCACGAGCTGGTGGGCGGCATCGACCTGATGTACGAGGATTTCGAGCGCACCGGCTACGGCTACACCGGCACCCGGCCGGCGCTGTCGGTCTTCGGCGGCCAGGGCGACATCGCGCTGGACCGCGGCGCGCCCAGCTACCAGCGCAACGGCAACAACACCACCTACGCCGCCTTCCTGAGCGACCGGCTGTGGCTGACGCCGGAATTCTCCATCATCGGCGGCGTGCGCGTCAGCCGCTTCGAGGTGGAATACGACACCGTCACCTACTCCACCGGCGTGCGTGCCGAGGCCAAGCCCAGCCACACCGTGGTCGACCCCCGCGCCTCGCTGGTGTGGGAGCCGGCGCCGAACCAGACCTACTACGCCACCTACTCCACCTCGACCACGCCGCCGGGCTTCCTGTTCAGCACGCAGCCCTTCACGGCCAGCGGCTTCAACAGCAATTTCGACCCGGAGCGGAACACGCTCTACGAAGTTGGCGCCAAGGTCGGCTTCCTGGAGAACCGGCTCGGCCTGTACGGCTCGCTCTACCGGATCGACAAGAAGAACTCGCAGACCCCCGACCCGAACGGCGACGGCAGCACCTTCATCCAGACCAGCGACGAGCAGCGCAACCAGGGCATCGAGATCGGCCTGACCGGGCAGGTCACCCCCGCCTGGATGATCAACGCCAGCTACACGGCCATGGACAGCGAGACCACCAAGTCCACCACCGCCGCCAATGTGGGCAAGAAGGTGCAGTTCGTGCCCGACCACGCGGCCTCGCTCTGGACCACCTACGAGCTGGGCGCCCAGACGCCCTGGAACCTGACCCTGGGCGGCGGCGTCACCTGGCGCGACAAGGTGTTCCTCAACGCCGCCAACACCGCCGAGGTGCCCGCCGCCCTCACCGTCGATGCGCTGGTCTCGCACCGCATCAACGACAATCTGCGGGTGCAGGTGAACGGCTACAACCTCGGCAACGCGCTGAACTATGACGGGCTGTGGGCCAACCGCGTGATCCCCTCGGCCGGGCGCACCATCCTGTTCACCCTGGCGGCGGATTTCTGAGCCGCGCCGGCGCGTCCGGGGCGCCGCCGCGCGGCGGCGCCCCTCCCCCACCCTCCCGCTGAAACGACATCATCATGCTGGTCCGCATCCCCCAGGTCCTGACCCCCGAGGAAGTCGCCCATTGCCGCCAGGTGCTGGAGCGCGCCGCCTGGGTGGATGGCCGCGTCACCGCCGGCGAGCAATCCGGCAAGGCCAAGCACAACCTCCAGGTGCCGGAGGATTCGCCGCAGGCGCGCGAGCTGGGCGACATCATCCTGCGCGCCCTCGGCCGCAACCCGCTCTTCACCACGGCGGCGCTGCCGCTGCGCGTGTTTCCGCCGCTGTTCAACCGCTACGACGTGGGCATGACCTTCCACGCCCATGTGGACAACGCCATCCGCTTCCTCCCCGGCGCCATGCAGCGCATCCGCACGGATGTCTCCTCCACCCTCTTCCTCACCCCTCCCGAGGAGTATGAAGGCGGAGAGCTGGTGATCGAGGACACCTACGGCACGCAGAGCGTGAAGCTGCCGGCCGGCGACATGGTTCTCTACCCCGCCACCAGCCTGCACCGCGTGGAGCCGGTGACGCGCGGCAGCCGCTGGTCCTCCTTCTTCTGGACCCAGTCCATGGTGAAGGATGACGGCCAGCGCCGCCTGCTCTACGAGATGGACCTCGCCATCATGCGCACCCGCGCCGACCTGCCGGACAACCACCCCGGCGTGCTCGGCATGACGGCCGCCTACCACAACCTGCTGCGGCAGTGGGTGGAGATGTAGCCCGCGCCTTCAGCACGTCCGCGGCCGGAAAAGCCTGCCGCGCCGTGCTTTCCACACAACTGCTTGACAGACCAGACCCCACGCAAAAGCTTGTTGCTTTGCCGTGTACGTCCCGTCATGGAGGGCGCCGGCGTGTTCTGACTGCCCTGGGCGCGGTACCCGGTCCGCCCGGCTGCGCGCAGGGCCTGAGCCGCCGGATACCCCTTCAGCCCGGCCTGGAACGGCCGACCCAGGACCGCCTTCCATGATCAGATCCCGGCCCGTCGAAATCGACGGCCGCTTCGTCGGCGTCGCGGTGACCCAGGACGGCTCGCTGCGCTTCATCGCCATCGATCCCGCCGCACGGGGCGCGGAGGGAATCATCTTTCCCACCCCGGCCGCCATGCAGCGCCGCGTGCGCGCCGCCCTGCAGGAAACCGGCCTGCCGCCGGTGCGCCAGGCCGGCTGAGCGGCAATCCGGCCGGCTTCTCTGGCGGCGACGCCATGAAGCCGCCATTCTCTGCCCTCCATAGGGGCGTGAGCTGACGCGGGATTCCATGGAACGGCTCCTACCCGCGTCTTTCGGCCCCATTGTCTGTGAGGGAATGACTTGGTGCGTATCGTTGTAACGGGCGGCGCGGGCTTCATCGGCTCGGCGCTGGTGCGCCATCTGGCGCTGGATCTGGGCGCCGCCGTTCTGGTGGTGGACAAGCTGACCTATGCCGGCGACCGCCGCTCCATCGCCGCCTGCGAGGACAAGCCGGGCTTCGCCTTCCTGGAGGCCGACATCGCCGACGGCGCCGCCATGCGCGCCGCCTTCGACGCGTTCCGCCCCGATGCGGTGATGCACCTGGCGGCCGAGAGCCATGTGGACCGCTCGATCGCCGGCGCGGCGCCCTTCGTGCACACCAACGTGGTCGGCACCTTCGCCCTGCTGGAGGCGGCGCGCGGCTACTGGAACACGCTGGAGGGCGAGGCCAAGGCCGCCTTCCGCTTCCTGCACGTCTCCACCGACGAGGTGTATGGCTCGCTTGGGCCGAACGACCCCGCCTTCAGCGAGACCACGCCCTACGACCCCCGCTCGCCCTACTCGGCGACCAAGGCCTCCTCCGACCATCTGGCGCGCGCCTGGCACGAGACCTACGGCCTGCCCACCATGGTCACCAACTGCTCGAACAATTATGGGCCGTACCATTTCCCCGAGAAGCTGATCCCGCTGATCATCCTCAACGCACTGGAGGGCAAGCCCCTGCCCGTCTACGGCGATGGCAGCAACGTGCGGGACTGGCTGTTCGTCGAGGACCATGTGAAGGCGCTGGCCACGGTGGTGCGCCAGGGCCGCCCGGGCGAGACCTACAACATCGGCGGCAAGGCCGAGATGCGGAACATCGACGTGGTCGAGGCCGTGTGCGACCTGCTGGACCGGCTGCGCCCGGACCCGGCCGGCCCGCGCCGCCGCCTCATCACCTTCGTCACCGACCGCCCCGGGCATGACCGCCGCTACGCCATCAACCCGGAGAAGATCGGGCGTGAGCTGGGCTGGCAGCCGCAGGAGACCTTCGCCACCGGCATCGAGAAGACGGTGCGCTGGTACCTGGAGAATGCCTGGTGGTGGCAGCCGCTGCGCGAGGGCCGCTATGCCGGCCAGCGCCTCGGCCTGCTGGAGACCGGAGCCAAGGCCGGCTGATCCGGCGCCGCGCGCCGGCGCGCGGCTTCGTGATGACCAGGGGCGGCAGCCGGGGATCGGCTCCGCCCCCCTAGTCTCGACAAGGGCTTGCCGGGTGGTCCTGCAGCGCCCTGGCAAGCCGCCATCCAGGCGCAACGGAACCGTTGCCAAGGCTTCATGAGTTTTGCCTTGTCGCGCCCGGACGGGGTTGATTGTCTGGCCCGGTCGTCACCGGTTTTCCGAGAAGGGCGCCCCTGATGCCCGAAGGCTGGATCCCCAAGGCCGAAGACCTTACCCTCTGCCTCAGCGGCTATCCCATCCGCATCCGGCTGCATATCGGCCGGCCACGACCCTATACGCTGGAGGTCGATGGCACCGCCCCACGGGCCTATTCCTCGCTCGCGCTCGCCCGTCACGACGCGCTGTGCAGCGCCGCCGAGTGGGATGCGATGATGGAACGGGCGCTGTCCGGCAGTACGGCGTGACGGAACCGCCCGGAGGAAGGACGCGAAAAAAGCCGGCAACCATCCGGCTCCGGCTTCCGCAGATCCCGCAAGGGAGGGTGGGAATGGTGGGCGCACTAGGGCTCGAACCTAGGACCCGCTGATTAAGAGTCAGCTGCTCTACCAACTGAGCTATGCGCCCCACCGGGATGCCATGGCGCTTGCGCCACCGCGTCCTTGGGCGGGCTTCTAGCCGATCCGGCTATCCCCGGCAAGATGCCTCGGATGCCTTTTCGGCCTGCGCCCCCCTGTCTTCCCGGCGCCGAAAAACAGAAAAAGCCGTGGCCTCGCGGCTTCGGCTTTCGTCACGCATCAGGAAGGAGGAAGGTGGTGGGCGCACTAGGGCTCGAACCTAGGACCCGCTGATTAAGAGTCAGCTGCTCTACCAACTGAGCTATGCGCCCCACCGGGATGAAATGGCGTCTCCGCCGGCCGCATCCGTGGGCGGGCTTTTAGCCGATCCGCCCGCGAAGGCAACCCTCTTTCGTGACTTTTTCACTCCCGCGCGGCACCGAACTCGGCGTCGCGATGCACATGCACCGACATCAGCAGGCCAAAGCCCAGCATCGAGGTGAGCATGGCCGAGCCGCCATGGCTGATCAGCGGCAGCGGCACGCCGCCCACGGGAATGCTGCCCGTGACCATGGCGATGTTGACGAAGACATACATGAAGTAGTTGACGCCAAGCCCGAGCGCGACCAGCCGCCCGTACTGGTGCCGGCAGCGCAGCGCCACGGCCAGCGCGAAGAACACCACCAGGGAAAGCAGCACCAGCGTCGTCATGGCGCCGACCAGGCCGAACTCCTCGGCCAGCATGGTGAAGATGAAGTCGGTCTGCTTCTCGGGCAGGAAGTTCAGGTGGCCCTGCGTGCCCTGCAGGAAGCCCTTGCCCCAGATGCCGCCCGAGCCGAGCGCGATCTTGGACTGGATGATGTTGTAGCCCGCGCCCAACGGGTCGCTCTCCGGGTCGAGGAAGGTGTTGATGCGGGCGCGCTGGTAGTCGTGCAGATGCTCATAGGCGATCGGCGCGATGACGGCCGCGGCGCCGATCAGGATGGCGAATTTCCACCAGCGCACCCCGGCGGCCCAGAACACCGCGCCGCCGATCATCAGCGTGATCAGCCCGGTGCCGAGATTGGGCTGCTTCAGGATCAGCCCGACCGGGATCAGCGTCGCCAGGATCGGCGGCAGCAGGAAGAGCGGGTTGCCGGCGCGCTCCCAGCTGGCGCGGTGGAACCAGTGGGCCAGCGCCAGCACCAGCATGATCTTCATCAGCTCCGAGGGCTGCAGCTGGATCGGCCCGAGCTCGATCCAGCGCTGCGCGCCCTTGCCCACCTGCCCGTGCAGCGCCACCAGCACCAGCAGCCCCACCCCCGCCAGGTAGCCCAGCCAGGAGAGCCTCGCGATCAGGCGGATGTCGATCATGGCGATGGAGAGCATCATCACCAGGCCGAAGCCGAAGCGCAGCGCGTGGCGGCTGGCATAGGGCTCCGGCGCGCCGCCCCCGGCCGAGTACAGCGCCACATAGCCCACCGCCGCCACGGCGCAGAGCAGCAGCACGAAGCTCCACGGGATCAGCCAGAGCTTCTCCAGCACGCCGGTGCCGCGGTCGCGCAGCA